>JBPCPQ010000176.1:0-4991 GCA_050999015.1 Pyrinomonadaceae bacterium
GCTTCCACCACGAAGCGGTGTTGAATCCGCTGGAAGAAGGGCGCGACGCGCTGAGCGGTTTACATGCCAACACGCAGATTCCGAAACTGATCGGACTCGCGCGCCGCTACGAACTGACGGATGATACAAAAGACCGTCGCGCCGCCGAGTTTTTCTGGGATCGAGTCGTCAACCATCACTCGTATGTCACCGGCGGCAACGGACTCAACGAGCACTTCGGCCCGCCCGACAAACTCAACAATCGTCTCGGCAATCACACCACCGAAACGTGTAACGTCTACAACATGCTGAAACTGACTCGGCATCTCTTCATGTGGGGCGCGCAGGCGGGCGTCGCCGATTTTTACGAACGCGCGCTATTCAATCACATTCGCTCGTCGCAGCACCCGGCGGACGGGCGTGTGATTTATGACCTGACGCTCATGATGGGCGGGCGCAAAGAATACCAGACGCAATTCGACAGCTTCACCTGCTGCGTCGGTTCGGGGATGGAGACCCACGCACGATATGGAAGCGACATCTACTTTCATACCGGCGATGCGCTGTTCGTCAATCAGTTCATCGCGTCGGAGTTGAATTGGCGCGACAAGGGAGTGGTGTTGCGTCAGGAGACAAACTTCCCCGATGAAGCGGCGACGAAGTTGACCTTCATGAATCCGAAACCCGTGAAGCTGAAGCTGCGCATTCGCCGCCCGTTCTGGGCGACGGAAGGCTTTCAGGTATCCGTCAACGGCAAGCCACTTGCCAATTCTTCCGCGCCTTCGTCATACGTTGAAATGGCGCGCACATGGAAGCGGGGCGACCGTGTGGAAGTCTCGATGCCGATGAAACTGCGGCTCGAAGCGATGCCCGACAATCCGAACCGCGTCGCCGTGCTCTATGGCCCCGTCGTTCTCGCCGGCGACTTAGGCGCGGTTGATGACCCCGCCGCGAAGCGACCCGACTTTGTTCCGGCGCTCATCAACGCCGGGCGCGAGGCGTCCGCGTGGGTGGAGCCAATCGCGGGTCAAGCGATGACGTTCAAAACCGTCGGCGTCGGCGACCCGCGCGACGTGACGCTGAAGCCTTTCTACCGGATGCACGACCGCCGATATTCCGTCTATTGGGACGTCTTCACGCCCGAAGCGTGGCGATTGAAACAAGCCGAATACAAATCCATCATCGAGCGCGCGCGGCTCCTCGAAGCGCGCACGGTGGATTTCTTCCAACCCGGCGAGATGCAGCCCGAACGCGACCACAATTTTCAGGGCGAGAAGACGGAAACCGGCGAGCACAACGACCGCAAGTGGCGTCACGCTTCGGACGGCGGCTGGTTCTCATTCACGATGAAGACGCTCGCGGACGCCGCGCAGGAACTCCACATCACCTACTGGGGCGGCGACCGCAGCAACCGCGTCTTCGATATTCTCGTTGACGGCCAGCACATCGCCACCGGGAGACTTGAAGGCAAGCGCCCGAATGAATTTTACGACGAAGTGTATCCGCTTCCGCCTGAACTGATGCGCGGCAAGGGGAGCGTCGTCGTTCGCTTTCAGGCACAGCCGGGCAACCTCGCGGGCGGCATCTATGGTGCGCGTCTCGTCAGGAAATAAACGGGCGCCGCGTGTACCAATACCAGCGAAGCGACAACCAGTGAGGTAATCAATCTGTTGTTCATTGCCTGGCAGACCCGTTGTGCGACGCGGCGGCAGATGACGCTCAATCTAATTTCTCCGCCGCGACTCCTTGAAGTCGCGCGGCGCTCACGCCTTCAACGCGCACCCGTTTGTTTTTCGACGTGAGGCCACTGATGATTTTGAAATTGCGCGCGGGCACGCCGAGCGCGTGCGAGAGGAAACGGATTAACTCTTTGTTTGCGGCTCCCTCGATTGGCGGCGCGGCGAGACGCACGCGCAGGGCGTTTTCGTGTACGCCCGCGAACTCGGTGCGCGATGCACGCGGCACGACTTTAACGGCGAACGTGATCGCGCCGTTTGCTTCCGTGTAGTTCAACATGGCAGCAGAGAGCGGTTCGACTCTAAAATCGTAGCAGCGTGCCGGCAATCGCGGCTTGGAACAACCAGATGAGCAAGAAGGCGACAAGCGCCGAAATGTCGAACGGGCCGAGCGGCGGAATCATCCGGCGAAGCGGCCCCAGCAGCGGCTCCGTCGCGTTCACGAGGAAGCGCATCACGCGGTTGGAGTAACTGACCTGTCCCCACGAGAAGACGATGCGGGCGAAGATCAGCGTCGCGTAGATGCCGAGCGCGCCGTACAGCAGCCTCCCGACGAACGCGACGGGTCGTCCTTGCCGCACGCTGATCGAGGCGTTGACGAGCGTGCTGATTAAATCGTCCGACAGGCTGACGGCCAGATAGCCGAGAAGAATCGCAATCAGGATTGCCACGAGCGGGGCGACGTTCGGCGCGAAGCCGAAATTCAAGAGGCCGCGCTTGACCGGATTGATAAACGGATCGCTCCAGCGTCGGACGAGCAGGACGGGCGCGCTGAACGGATTTGTATCCGCATAATTCAACGCGAGGCGCACCAGCATCAGGACGATCATCGCCACGATTACGGCGACAATCATCGCCCTGAAAAACCAGCCAGCGTTCACAAGAAAGATTTCCAAGCTTGATAAGTCCATAAATGTTTGCCGCAACTCTCCAGACATACGCCACTCCCTCAGATTGTGTTCCGCGCGCCGAAGATCGCCGTCCCAACGCGCACCATTGTAGCCCCTTCCTCAATCGCCACTTCGTAATCATGGCTCATCCCCATTGACAACTCGCCGTCGCCCATCTTGAAAACTCCCCGCGCGCGCAATTCGTCGCGTATCTCGCGCAGACGACGGAAATAAGGGCGCACCCCCTCCGGGTTTTCAAAGAACGGCGGAACGGTCATCAGGCCGACGAGCTTTAGATGCCGGTATGCACGAATCGTTTCCACAATCGTCGGCACCGCATCTTCCGGTGCGCCCGACTTAGTCGTTTCGCCGCCGAGATCAATTTGAACAAGGACGCGCAATTCATCGCGCCCCTCTTCGTCGCAGCCCCGCTCGAGACGCTCGGCGAGCGCCACAGTGTCGAGCGTGTGAATACAATCGAAGAGCTTCGCTGCGCGCCGCGCTTTGTTTGATTGCAGATGTCCGATGAGATGCCAGTTCGCCCGCGCGCCCTTCAGTTCTTCTATCTTCAACTCGGCTTCCTGCACACGGTTCTCGCCGAAATCGCTTACCCCGGCACTGAGCGCGCGCCGGAGTGCTTCCGCCGGATGCGTCTTACTCACCGCGATCAGCGTCACGTCTGCGGGCGAACGCCCACTGCGTCGCGCGCTCAACTCGATTCGCCCACGCACTTCGTCAAGGCGTGTTTGTAATGCAGCGGCACTGTGCGTAATTTCCAAGATGAATTTCTCGACGGGCAATGTTAACGATCAAAACTATAACAAGCCGCCCGCTCGCTCGCAACCACCCTTTGATTTTCATGCAAAGTGTCTAAAGTCATTCAGGAGTGATAGGTGACAAGTAACTCAACAGTGACAGGTGATAGGTGACAGGTGATAGGAAGATCAACAATCATGCGGGGTGGCGGAGTCTTTCAACTGCGGTTCGCTCGGCGGCTGATGCAGAATGTTATAACCATCGAAGTGCAATGTTGGTCGTTCCCTCCTATCACCTGTCATTTGTCACTTCTGAATCATCTACTTTTGCCATGTTTCTATACGATACAGAGAAATGACGAGTACCGTATCGTGTAAGAGTGACATTCCTTTTTCGCCCCCGCATGTGCTTTCAACAACTTAGCGCCGTCCGTTCTCTGGCATAAAGCTTGTCTATAAGCTGCTCGCCCTGCGGAGCTACCCGCAACCCCACATTAGACGTTTTCAAAATCTGAGGAGGGATTAACCTATGAATACCAGAATTAAGAATTTGATTTTGCGCGTGACGCTCGGCGCTTTTGTCGCCGCACTGTTACTGCCCGCTTCAACGCTCGCCAATTCACAGGGGCGCGGACGCGGCAAAAAGAGCGATGTCTTTGTCAACGGCCACGACGCGCGTGACGGTCGCTATGACAAGCGCGACAAAAAGAATAAGAACAAAGTCCGCCGCGACCGCAATGACGATTATTACGATGATGACGACGACCGCGACCGTCGCCGCAACCGCCGCCGCGATCAGGATCGTGACAACGACGGCATCAACGACCGCTCCGAAATCAGCCGTCAGGCTGTGAGCGTCGGCTACGATGAAGGCTACCGCGCAGGACGCGACGACCGCGACCGTGGAGACAACCACGACTACCGCGACGAGAGGGCCTACCGTGATGCGACGACTGGCTACCGCGACAACTACGGCGACGTTAATACTTATCGCCGCGGCTTTCGTCAGGGCTTCCAGCAGGGCTACGAGGACGGCTACCGGAACCGCAACTCACGTACCGGCTCCAGCGGCATCGGCGACATCCTCGGCGGCATCCTTGGTCGCCCGTAAGCGGCCAAAGAATGAAACGGAGTGTGACCGGAAACAGTTAGTAGTAAAAAAAATCAGGCAGTTTCCCGCCGCTTGAGGCTTTTACCGACTGTTTCCGGTCACACTCAATGAAACGCGCTTCCTTGACCCGTCTCGTTCGTCGTGGCATGCTTGAAAAAACTTTAGAGCGGTGGCCTTTAGTAGATGAATTGTCCGTATTGCGAAAGACCTCTGCGCATGGCCGGCATGAGATGTCGCGCTTGTCGCCGCTACGTGTTTAGCTGGATACACATCACACTCGGCCTCATCACCGGGTTCGTCGTGATAGTCGGCCTGCTGGGAATTCTTTTCTGGTTGTTTTGAGTTCCTTTCAAGCCTTTATTACCGACCATTGCATCAACCAACTGCGTCTCACAGCTTTGGTCTTGCAATCTATTTTCCGGGTGCTATAATCCGCCTCGCTTTCAGAGGTCAATAAATTTTAATTCTTCATTGAAGCCCTCCGCGCATGCGTGCAGTACCCTCGCGCGCGGGTTGCTCC
>JBPCPQ010000152.1:0-10276 GCA_050999015.1 Pyrinomonadaceae bacterium
CGATGTCACGATGGTTGGCATGAACCGCGCGAAAGCGTGAGCCGTAACCGGCCAGGCGTTTCTCGGCCAGCCGCAACGCCTCGCTGTCCCGGTCAAGTCCGAGCACGCGCGTTTCTACCGACGCTTCAAGAACTGCTGCCGCGTGCCCGCCGAGGCCTAAAGTGGCCTCAACAAATAGACCGCCACGTTCCGGCGCGAGGTAGCGCAGAGTCTCTTGTAGCAACACGGGGCGATGGGGCGCGTCCGGCCCCCCACCGGGCGCTGGCATCACCACCGCCCCGTGAACTTGTTCAAAGAACAGAAGAACGTGATAGGTAATAGGTGACAGGTGATAAGAGAAAAACTGAAACGGGAAGCCGATGACAAAGAATTTGTTTTTGTCCTGTCACCCATCACTTATCACCTATTACCGTTTTCAGATTCCGAGCCGCGCAATTGCCGCTTCGTCCTCTTCAGTGTATGGGTCGGAGAGAAGACGCTGCTCGAACCGCTCCAGCTCCCATATTTCGAGATATGTTAGATATCCCAACACGGCCACGTCGCCAATAACTCCGGCGCTTTTTCGGAGAAGCGGGTGAATGAGCAGGCGTCCCTGTCCGTCCATTGAAGCCTGTTGGCCGTAGTAGTTTGTTCGATCAAGGAACCTGCGCCGCGCCGGGTCCATCGAAGGTAAAAGATTCAAGCGCTGCTCAATCGAGTCCCATTCGGGAAGCGGGTAAATACGCACGCATTCTCCCGTCAAGCTCGTCACATAAAACTCCGCTCCGTGCTTTTCCTCTATCAAACGGCGAAAAGCTGTGGGCACCTTCAATCGCCCCTTCGAGTCTATCCGTGCCGTGTAATTTCCTCTTAGCATAGGGCTTTCACAGACGGATTAAACGGGAACTGCTTAAAACCTAGAGTAGTACTTTAACGAACGACCCCAATCTGCTCTGGCAAGCCCACTTTTAGCCACTTCTCTCCACCCGCCGCGCATAGTACGCTTCTCAACGGAGAAGTGTCAAGAGTAAAAAGTCCATAGAATCAATAATTTTTAAGCACGATATGGTGTAACTTCAATCCTCTGGTTATGCACCTATATAAAAGGAGTAGGCTGACCAATAGTAAAGCGCTCTGACATACTGTATAGTTCTGAGGCACTTATTGATTGTCCCTCAATGCAAAATGATTAAAGGGCTTCTTACAAACAGATGGCTCTCGGTGAACTTCTGACTCTGGGTGCTTTAATCGCAACGGCCAATGTTTTCGGCGGTCTTTTGATCGCTCGTCCCAATTCATCGTTGCGAAGCCCGCGCTTTCTTAAATATCTCGTCGCGCTTGGTGCGGGGTTCATGTTGGCCGCGATATTTATCGAGATTCTGCCGGAAGTTGTGCGGTTGTGGACGGAAGGAATGACCGGTGAGAATCTGACTCACGGCGCTTTAGGCGCGACGACGCTGATACTGGCGGGCTATCTTCTTATCCATTTCTGTGAGCATACCGTCGCGCCGCACTTTCATTTCGGCGCCGAGACTCACCCGGAAGCGATGCTTCGGCCTTCGGCGGCATACGCCGCGATTGGCGGGCTTTCGATTCACACATTTTTCGACGGCGTTTCGGTGGCTGCAGCCTTCATAGTTGATCGAAAGGCCGGACTCTTATTCTTTGTCGCTATTCTCCTGCACAAAGTGCCGGAAGGATTCACCGCCGCGTCCATCATGCTCGCTTCAGGCCGCTCGACGCGGCGGGCGCTATCAATCACGCTGCTGATCGGCGCGGCGACTCTGGCCGGCGTCTTCGCGGTTATCTTACTTCAGAGCCGAGTCAGTGAAGCGGTCACTTACGCACTTCCTTTATCGGCGGGCGTGACGCTTTACGTCGCCGCGAGCGATTTAATCCCGGAAGTGAATCACATCGAACACAAGAATCCGCTCGTGTCGCTCGTCGTGTTCGGAGGGGTCGCGCTTTTCTACCTGCTTCATCGCCTGCTCGAAGGGTGAGATAAACTTATGCCGTCGGAACATCAAGGTATGGCGGCACGTATCTTGCCTCCGTCACTTCTTCTTTTGGCATTAGAATGAAACTGATACTATTCGCTCCATCAATGCAGACCAGACGAGCAATCATTCTGTCGAAAGTTTTCGCGTTGGTGTGTCTCTTTTTGGTGGGCTGTGGGATAACGCTCGCCCAACCGAGAGCGCAGTCGCCGCTTCCCACGCCGACAGGTTTTGTTAACGACTATGCCGAAGTGATAGACGCTCCGACGCAGGAGCGTCTTGAAACGATTCTTAAAAACCTGAACGACCGCGCGCAAATCGAGTTCGCAGTCGTAACTGTCAGAACAACCGGCGACCAACCGATCTTTGATTACACGCTATCGGTCGCGCGCGGGTGGGGCATTGGGCCGGGCGACGACGCGAGTAAAGGTTTATTGCTGCTGGTCGCGGTTGATGATCGTAAATATCAGACTCTGGTGAGCCGCCACCTTCAGGGTGATCTGCCGGACGGACTCGTCGGCGAAATCGGACGCCGGATGCGCGAGCCGTTTCGCGCGAACGATTACAGCGCCGGCATAGCAATCGCTGTCGAAACAGTCGTTGCGACTTTATCTGAAAAGCAGGGATTCAGTATCGAAGGCATTGATGCCCGGCGTGCGTATCGTCCACAAGTTAATTCGGACGATAGGCTGCGCGGCGGCACGCCGCAAAGCGGGATGAGTTTCGTGGCATGCTGCATAATCGGTATTGTCTTATTGTTCTTACTGTCAATGATGAGCGGACGCGGACGGCGCGGTGGGGGCGGCGGAGGTGGGGGCGGTTGTCTCAATGCTCTACTACTCGCTAACCTCTTTAGTAATTTAGGTCAGACACGCGGCTCATCGGACTGGGGCGGCGGGGGCTTCGGCGGGTCGTCAGGTTGGGGCGGAGGAGGAAGCGGCGGCGGATTCGGCGGATTCGGCGGCGGTGGTGATTTCGACGGTGGCGGCGCGGGCGGTGACTGGTGATTGAAAGGCGAAAGGATGAAAGAGACGCGGGGACGTGGCGGCCACGGCGATCAAAGTTTTATTCACCGTGTCGCCGTGTCGCTCTTCCGCCTTCATCCTTATCATAGAGGCGAGTGGAAATAACTGATGGCTAACATAGTGGTGCAGGACGCCTTCAACCATCTGATTGATGACCTGCGCGCGACTCACGGCGACAACCTCAACTCGGTGGTGCTGTACGGCTCGGCGGCGGCGGGCGATCATGTCGAGTTTCGCTCGGACTACAATCTGCTCATCGCGCTGCACCGAATCACGCCGGAGGATTTGCGCCTCGCGCAAGCGCCGATGCGTGAGTGGCGGCGGTTGGGACACCCTCTGCCCGTCTACTTCACCGTCGCCGAGCTACAGACCGCGGGCGATGTATTTCCAGTAGAGTTTCATCTGATGGAAAAGGCGCGCCTCGTGCTCTACGGCGAAGACCCGCTGCAAACATTACGTATCTCGGACGAGCACCTGCGCCATCAGACGGAATACGAGTTGCGCAGCAAACTGCTGCAACTGCGGCGGCATTACATCCCGGCCTCGGTCTCAACCGAAAAACTTCAAGACTTGATGCGCAATAGTTTGGTGACCTTCGCGGCGCTGTGCGCGCCGGCGTTGATGCTGAGCGGCGTCGAACCGCCGTCACAAAAGCGTACCTGTGTTGAGACCACCGCGCGCCACTTCGGTCTCGATATGGCGCCGTTCACGCGTATTTTCGAGCTACGCGAGGACGGAGCAAACTCTCTCACGGATGTTGAGGCGAACGAACTTTTCGCGGCATACATGGTGCAGATCGAGCGGCTGATCGAAGCCGTTGACCGCATCGAGGTAAAGGGTGGTGCGAACATGTAAAGCTACAACGCACCGCGCCGTCATTCTGCATTTTTGATTAACGCTGAAAGTAAGGAGATTTTAGAGATGAATAAGATGAGAACGCTACAATTGGCTTTGGTCGTGTTCGTGTCGCTCACGGCCAGCGGATGCGGTTATAACACGCTGCAAACGAAACAACAGAACGTCAGAGCGAAATGGTCGAACGTCGAAAGCCAACTCCAGCGCCGCTCCGATTTAATCGGCAACATGGTGGAGACGGCGAAACTCGCGGGCGTGCAGGAGCAAGAGGTGTTCGGGCAAATCGCCGACGCGCGCTCGCGGCTTCTCAACGCGACGAATGCGCAACCACAAGGCGAAGGTGGAGACAAAACGCCCGAACAAAAGCAGGCCGTGATTGACGCCAACAACAGCTTTGGCGGCACAATCGGGCGGCTGCTATCGTTGCAGGAAAGCTATCCGCAACTTCGTTCGCAGGAGAACTTTCTGAAAGCGCAGGACGAGATTGCGGGCACGGAGAATCGCATCGGCGTGGCGCGCACCGACTACAACGCCGGCGCGCAGGACTACAACACTTCGCGCGGTAACTTCCCGATGGTCATCGCCGCGAAGATTTACGGTTTCAAGGAAGAGCCATACTTCAAGGCCGACGAGGGCGCGCGCCAAGCGCCGAAAATCAACGCCGACTCGCTACGCCGCAACCAGAGCAACACGGGCGGACGTTAGTAGTCACGCTCGCAAACTCGTCGCTCTCTTTGCTTCAGGTTAAAAAACGGGGAAGCCGCTTTCACTCGAAAGCGGCTTCCCCGTTTTTCTGACATCAGTATTAGCGATGACGAGGCGACACACCCGTTCGCGGGCTTGCCGTCAAAACCCACGCGAGTTGCACATCCCGCAATGATCGCAAGGTTTTTCGCCCGGCTCCAAGTTGCACGTTTTTTCCTTCTCGAAATAATCAACAAGCTCGGAGACGGCCTCGCCGATGCCAAAGCGCTCGTCGCTCGGGTGAGCCGTCGCCGGGACATAGGTTCCGCTCAGCCACGGCGAGCGCGTCACGGTCGCGTTGCCGCGCGTCGTGTGCTGCTGAGTATTTTCAATCTCTCGAAGATGTTCGGAGCGACGCGGCTGGATCGCGTTCTCTAAAGTCCGGCAGCTTTCGTCGTGCGTGATGTGCGCTTCGATGTGCTCAAGCCGGTGCCGTATTTCAGACAATCCGACGCGCAACGCGGCGAGGTCGTCCACGCTGCGGACGGAGGAGTCTTCGCCGCTCCCGCGCTCCGGCGCGTTCGCTTCCGGCGACAGGCACGATGACAGGCGACGCGCAACGCGCTCCGCCATCAAACGAACCTGATCCTGTTCTGAGCTCATTCCACTCTACCTTCAAGCACCTCGCGCAAAAGTTATTTCGGGATGAGGGTTGAATGAAAGCAGCGTACTTCATGGCTTTCACTTTTGCCTTTTACCTTTTTACTTTTGCCTTACTGCTTATTTCTCGTCGGGCAACAGGTCAATGCGATCCACAACGCCGACAATCGCGGAATCAATCGCCGCGCCCGCGACGCCAGTCGCGGCGGTCGAAGCGCCCCACCCTTCCTGCACGATTAGCACCACGTCGCCCGCGCCCGCATCAACCGAGTCGAGCGCGAGGAGCGTCGCGCCTGTTTCTTCGCCCGCCGGCGTGATCGGCTGGCACAGCATCACGCGCGCGTTATCGTAGCGCGCATTCTTCTGCGTCGCGACGACGTTGCCGAGCACGCGCGCGAGAATCATCCGCGCCCGCTCCTTCCGTCCGACGCACTATATTGATTATGCACGTGCGCCTCAGAATCAACGATGCCGACGACGGTGCAATCGGTCGGAGTGTCTTCACGCTTGAAAGGAAAGCTCGCCTCTTTGCCGCGACACCAGAAGACGAGTTCGCCAACGCCGGCCCCGACCGAATCGAGCGCGACGAGTGGAGCACCCTGCGGCTGAAGTTTTGCGTTGAGTGATTGCACGACCAGCATCTTTCGACCATGAAGCGAATCGTTCTTCATCGTCGAGACCACTGTTCCGATGACACGCGCCAACTGCATAACAGCCATCTTACCCCGAAAGGAATTTGGCGGCAAAAATTTCGCCTTTGGTAATAGTTTCGTTTGGAATCAAGTGCTTTTTCGATGTGTGCGCTTAAACGCTTCATGTTCTTTACACCTTTGGACAAAAGCATGGTAAAGTAATTTTTAACCACAGTGCATTTTTCGACTGTGGGACGGGTGGATGAAAATCGAAGGGTTGATGACACTCCATTGCCACTTAACATTCTTACCGGGCAGGTTAAAACAAAATGACACTTAGTCAGCTTGAAGTCGGTCAAATCGCAAAGGTTATTAGCGTTCGTAGCGAGAACGCCGAACGCCGCCGCATGTTAGACATCGGCATTCTGCCCGGCACCGTCATCGAGACGGTGATGCGCAGCCCGCTCGGCGACCCGGTCGCTTACCGCGTTCGTGATGCCGTCGTGGCGCTACGGCGCGAACAGGCCGAGTTAATCGAAGTGCAGTCCGTCGCGCAGGAGACGCAAATGGAGATGAAACGATGAGTGCGCAGGTTGAGACGGTTGATGCGAAATCCTGTAGCGCGTGTTCTTCCTGCAACACGTCGCAGCTTACACGGCTCGGCATCAAAGCTGGGGGGTGGGATTACGTCGTCGCCCTGATGGGTAATCCGAACACCGGCAAGAGCACGATCTTTAATTCTCTGACCGGCCTCCGGCAGCACGTCGGCAATTGGCCCGGCAAGACCGTCACGCGCGCCGAAGGCGCCTTCAGTTACAACAACAATAAATACAAGTTGGTTGACCTACCCGGAACTTATTCGTTGCTCTCGACCAGTGTTGACGAAGAAATCGCGCGCGACTTCGTGCTGTTCGGGCAGCCCGATGTGACCATCGTGGTCGCCGACGCCGCCCGCCTCGAAAGGAATCTTGGATTGGCGATGCAGGTGCTTGAGATCACCGACCGCGTTGTCGTCGCGCTGAATTTAATAGACGAAGCGCGCGGCAACGGCGTCACTGTGGACGAGCGCGCTTTGACGCGCGACCTCGGCGTGCCCGTCGTGCCGATGGCGGCGCGGCGCGGTGAAGGCGTCGCGGAGCTTTTAAGCGCGGTGGACAACGTGGCACAGGGCGCATACCCGACCCGCCCGCGCCGGATGAAATACCGCGACGCGCAGCTTGAGGCGGCAATCGTGACGCTCGCGGCGCAACTCGAAAGCGCTTTCGCCGGACTCCCGAACGCGCGTTGGGTCGCGCTGCGTTTGCTGGAAGGTGATGAGAGCATTGTCCGCGCCGTCCATGAAGGAACGCTCGGCGAAATCCGGCAGCCGAACACTTTCGTCAACCTGACCAAATTGGAGGCGAGGTAAGATGGCGGCGAGGTCGGCAGAAATTCTAGAGACGGCGGCGCAGTTGCGCGGCGAGATTGGCGATGATCTTCACGACCGTCTGACCGAGGCGATTTATGCGGATGCCGAAGAGGTCGCCGGCCACGCCGTTTCGCGCTCTGGGCAACCTCGTCGCGTGCATCTCGATCAACTGCTCGACCGCGTGTTGACGAGCCGCGTGTGGGGCTTTCCCGCGATGATCCTTATGATGATGGTCGTCTTCTGGCTGACCATCGCGGGGGCGAACGTCCCGTCGGCGATGCTCGCCGGTTTTTTACAAGGCACCGTCTACGAAGCCTTGCACGCCGTCGCACGCGCGGCGGGGGCGCCGTGGTGGCTGGGAGGATTTCTGATTGACGGCGTGTATCTTGCAACCGCGTGGGTCATCAGCGTGATGCTGCCCCCGATGGCGATTTTCTTTCCGTTATTCACCCTGCTGGAAAACTTCGGCTACCTGCCGCGCGTCGCGTTCAACCTCGACCGGCTCTTCAAACGCGCCGGGGCGCACGGTAAGCAGTCTCTGACGATGATGATGGGCTACGGCTGCAACGCGGCGGGGGTCGTCTCGACGCGTATCATTGACAGTCCGCGCGAGCGGCTCATCGCAATCATCACGAATAATTTTTCGATCTGCAACGGACGCTGGCCGACGCTGATTCTAATCGGCACGATCTTCATCGGCGCGACCGCGCCGCCTGCCTTAGCGAGTTTCATTGCGGCTTCGAGCGTCGTCGCCGTCGCCGTGCTCGGCGTGATTTTCACGCTGCTCGTTTCGGCCTTTCTGTCGCGCACATGGCTGAAGGGCGAAGCATCCAGCTTTAGTTTGGAACTACCGCCCTATCGTCCGCCGCAAATCTGGCAGACCCTTTACACGTCGGTGATTGACCGCACGCTGATCGTTCTGAAGAGAGCAGTGATTATGGCGGCCCCGGCGGGCGCAGTGGTGTGGCTCATCAGCAACATTCACTTGGGCGGAAGCAGCATCGCTGAGCAAGCGGTACACTTGTTACAACCGTTCGGCGTGTTGCTGGGACTGAACGGCGTCATTCTACTTGCTTACATCGTTGCGATCCCAGCAAACGAAATTGTCATTCCGACGATTCTGATGCTGACGCTCAACGTCGCTAAATCCGGCCTCGCGTCAACCGGGGTGATGCTCGAGATTGAAGACACGGCGCAAGTCCACCACGTCCTGACAGGCATGGGCGGCTGGACTCTCCTTACCGGCATGAATTTGATGCTCTTCAGCCTGCTGCACAATCCGTGCAGCACGACCATCCTGACGATCTGGCAGGAGACACGCAGCCTCAAGTGGACGACGATAGCGACGCTGCTTCCGGTGGCGCTCGGAGTCGTCGTCTGTTTCCTAACCGCCACTGTCGCGCGACTGCTCGGCATTATTTAAGGAGAGAGAATAATCGCCGTGCAGAAGAGTGAAAACAAAGTCACCACGTCGAAAGAAGATTATCTGAAAGCCATCTGGACTTTGTCAGAAAGGACGGGCGCGCGCGAGGAGGCCGGCACGGGAGACTTGGCGGGGGCTCTCTCCGTCAGCCCGCCCGCCGTGTCGAAAATGTTGAAGCAGATGGAGGGGCAGGGATTAGTCGCGCACGTTCCATATTACGGCGTGCGCTTGACCGACAAGGGGCGCGCCGTCGCGCTCAGGATCGTGCGTCGTCACCGTCTGCTCGAACGGTTTCTGGTGGACACACTCGGTTACGATCTGACGTCGGTGCATGACGAGGCGGAGCGTTTGGAGCATCACATTTCAGACGAGTTCGAGGAGCGGATAGATGTTCTGCTCGGATACCCGACGCACTGTCCGCATGGCAGCCCGATCCCGCCGGGTAATTACAAGACTTCAAAACCGAAAAGCATTCCACCCGCGTGATGACGAAGAAGACGCGCCCCCTCCTGTTAGTTATCCTTTTGCTCTCGTGTGCGATTGCGACGCTCGCTCAGGAAGATCAGTCATCGCCAAACATTAAGAGCGACCAGCCGCCGATTCAGGACAACAGCTTTCTCATTGAAGAGGCTTACAACCAAGAGGCCGGCGTCGTCCAGCACATCAACACGTTCACCCGACTGCGCGGCGGCGACTGGCTCTACACCTTCACGCAGGAGTGGCCTGTCGTCAGCCAGAAGCATCAGCTAAGCTTCACCCTCCCCGTCCAAAAAATCGGTGGCACAATTACCGACGGCGACAGCAGAGGAATCGGCGACGTGGCGCTGAATTATCGCTACCAGTTGATCGGTAGCGGCGACGCGGCAATCGCCGTCGCCCCGCGTTTTACTTTGCTGCTCCCGACCGGCGACGAGCGGAAAGAATTGGGCGCGGGCGGCCTCGGAGTGCAATTCAATTTACCCGTCAGCGTGGCGCTCTCGCGCCGTTTGGTCTCGCACTGGAACGCGGGCGCGACCTTCACCCCTTCGGCTAAGAACTCCTTCGGCGAGGAAGCCAGCACCGACGACTACAACCTCGGTCAAAGTTTCGTCTGGCTCGCCGCCCCGTCTTTCAACGTGCTGATCGAGACGGCATGGAATAGTTCGGAGTCTGTCATCGGGCCTCGGCAAACGAAGCGCGAGTATGAATTGCTCATCAACCCCGGCGTCCGCTGGGCACATAACTTTCGCAACGGATTGCAGATCGTTCCTGGAGTGGCAATTCCCGTCGGCATCGGGCCGAGTAGAGGCGAGCGCGGAGTGTTCTTCTACCTGAGCTTTGAGCACCCCTTCAGGAAACAGGTGGAGTGAGTTTAGTAACGCGCCAGTCTCGCTGGTTTGATGAACTGGTGGGTTTTGGCAGTCTTTCTTCTTCTGATTAGCCGTCCGAACCCAAAAGGTGAGCACCGCGAATTGAGCGTCGTGCGCGTCAATCGTTGATAAAATCTACCGTATCAATCACGCCGACAATCGCCGCATCCACCGGCGTATCTTTCAGACCTTCCGCAAGACGCGCGCTGGAACCGGCGACAACGAGCACACGCTCGTGAAAACCCGCGCCGACCGTATCAACCG
>JBPCPQ010000173.1:0-4317 GCA_050999015.1 Pyrinomonadaceae bacterium
GAGGTTCGCGGTGAGCCAAGTGCCGCCTTCGAGGAACGCCTTGAAGAAAAACAGAATCAGTCCCGGAATCCACGTCACGATGGACAGCAGAATCAGCAGCACCGACATTTTGCCCAGAACATACTCGGCGCGCGAGAACGGGCGACAGAGATAGAGCGGCAGCGCGTTGTTCGTCAAATCGCGCGAGATGAGCGGCGGCCCCATCAGCAGATTTAGAAAGAAGGCGTACATTCCCTGCACGGAAACGAAGGTCTCGAAGAATGAAGCGTTGATAGGTACTAATTCGCGGATGTCGAGACGCATCAACGCGAGCGCATTAGTGTTGTGATGCAGGTAAATCAGAATCGCCGCGACGAGCGGATAGATGAAGCCGAGCGCGAAGGCGGCGACGAACAGCTTTGACTGAAAGACGCTGCGGTAAGCGTGCTGCGGAATGATAAAAAGGCGCGACCACAGAGGCGTCAGTTCGCCTTCGTATCGCCGGTATCGGTGTTCATAAACGGACATGATTGTGGTCGGAATACAGAAGACAGAATACAGGAGACAGAAGACAGAAGGTATGTGTGCCTCGTTCGAGATATGCGTCATGTTCGAGACCGCTTTAGCACGTCATCGGCACTCTACAATCATTGTGCGGCCTGTTCTGATTCTGTGTTCTGTCTCCTGTATTCTGTCTTCTGCATTATTCTGATTCTGTGTTCTGTCTTCTGTATTCTGTATTCTGATTGTCTCCCTCCATCGCCTTGAGGAAAATATCTTCGAGCGAATCGCGCTTGTAGTTAAGGCGGCGGATTTGCACCGCGTGCTCCGCCGCGACGGCGTAGAGGTCACGGATTTCGAGTTCGTCTTGCAGCACCACCTTGATGCGCCGCTCGCCGGTGAGCGCGTATTCGCAGCCGAGCCGGTTCACTGCGGCGGCGAAAACTTTATTGTCCGCCCCGCGCGTCTCCATCTCGATGAACTTACGATTCGCCTTGCGCTCTTCTTCGAGGTTGCAGTAAACGGCGAGGCGGCCTTCCTTCAGGATCAAAATCTCTTCGCAGCATTCTTCCACGTCGCGCAGCAGATGTGACGACAGAAGGATGTGCGCCTGCCCGCCGTCGCGGATTTCGCGGATGAGTCGGATCATGCGCTGTCTGGTCGGCGGGTCGAGGCCGTTCGTCGGCTCGTCGAGAATAATCAAGCGCGGGCCATGCACGATGGCCTGCGCCAGCTTGGCGAGTTGTTTCATGCCGAGCGAGTAAGTATCAAGCGTGCGGTAGCGCGCCTCGCCGAGGCCGACGTAAAACAATGCCTCGTGCGCGCGTTCGAGCGCGGCCCGGCGCGGAAGCCCCGACAATTCCGCCATCAAGCTGACGAAGTGGACGCAACTCATCTTCGCGATGAAGGAGTCGCGCTCCGGCATGTATCCGATGAGGGATCGAATCTGTTTCGCGTCGGTTGTGATGTCGCGCCCGAAGATGCGCGCGGTGCCAGATGAAGGGGAATGGAATCCGAGAAGGGTGTGAATCAGAGTTGTCTTGCCCGCGCCGTTCGGGCCGAGCAAACCGATGGCACGACCGGCCAGAGAACCGCGCAGGTTCTTCAGGATCGGTCTTTTTCCGAACGTGACGCTGAGATCGTCAAGGTCAATTACCGGGTTCATCGGTAACATTATGCATCTCGCCCGCCGCGCTCGTCACCCACTGAGCGAGTAGACATAAGTAAAGACGTGTGCGATTGCGTCTGAATCTCTGCATCGTGGCATTTATTTTTTATGAGTAAGAGTCACCGCGCCGTCCTGCCCGCCGTTCGTTTTCAGGTATTTTTCGCTGTCGCCGTAATCCATGTCATTGACGGTTATTCCGTCGTCGTTGATGTGAACGGAATCGCCCTCTTTCAGTTTGCCGTAAGGCTCTCCGTCAAGCATCATCTCGTCCGCTTTGATGACGACTTCATAACAGACCCCGTCAACGCGGCGTTCGCTATAGCGGAAGGTCGCGGCATTACCTTCTCCCTCGACTCCGGCGGTGCCGTGAAGTGCGGAGATGTTGCCACTCAAAACGGAGCGATTGACTGTCACCCGATGAGAACCGACGCGGCTTACCGAGGGATGATGCCCACAACCCTGAAGCACGAACGCCGAACAGAGGCACAATCCGATGACGATAAATCTCAAGATGGTATTCAGCCGCTTCATAATTTTGCTCCTGTGTTTAGCTCGAATAAATTAACTTGGCTGGTGCGCAAATCATAATTCGCACGTGTCTGCCGCCGCGTGAGCGGCCAGATGAATTTAGCCGTGTGCTTTAGCGCACGAAAAAACGGGAAGTCACAGTTCAGCGTCGCGTCAGCGACGCTTGAACGTGGCGCGATCTCAATCGTCGCTGACGCGACGTTAATCAATCTCGACACTCTTACCCGGCGTTGAAACGCCGGGCTAAAGTCACCGCGCCGCTACGCGGCGTTTTATGCGCAGACTTGGAATGCTTGAAAACCCAAGTCCAGAACACACCCGACACACTACCTGCTGGCGATTTCCCGCGTCTCTTTCCCGTTAATGAACAGCTTATGATGGTCGAGGGTGATGCGGTCGCCCTTGTTGAGCATTCCGTATGATTTGCCGTTGACGATTAATTCCTCGTACTTGATGAGAATGTCGGCGTCGCGGCACGGATTGAATCGGTGAATTGATTTTCCGGGGGCGTCCTCAATCGTCTGTAGCTGTTGTTTGCCCCAGCGGTAACAGTCAGTCACCTCGATGGTGTGGCCGTTGACCGTCGCTTCCTCGACTCCGAAAATTTCATTGTGGGTGGTCGCGTTGCAACCTTGAAAAAGCACTAGCGCGCAAACGCACAACGCGAGTTTTGTGATCGAGTGATTGCCGGCAGTCGTGCTTATTAATCTCATGATCATTTGTCCTCAACTTACTATTCGCCACGGGCGCGAGAGTTTGCGCGGATTACTTTTCACGCGCGCCTTCTTCGAGGATGCGCTGAATCCCGAACGAGCCGGGCAGTCCGAAGAGCGTCGCCGGCCCTAATCCGAACGGCCCGCCCTCGCCGCCGTTGGCGGCAAAGATTATTTGATCGCCGTTCGCATAAGCGTAAGCCAGGGTGGGCGCGCTGGCGGCGGCGGACAATTTTCGCAACTCTTCCCCCTGCTCAGAAGTTTTGCCGCCCGCTTCCGCGACGCGCCGCGCCAGCGGCTCAATCACCGGCGCGAGATTGTGGTACAGAAGCGCCGAAAAATTCGCGCTGCCGTCGGCGGGCAAATTCGATTTGAACTGCGCCGCGCGCACGAGCGTGTAGCCCGAATCATGGAAACGGACGGCGCGATCAATCAACGCGCGACTTGGCCCGACGATCATGTAGCCGTTGACATAGGCGTAGTTCAACTCGACGCCCGCTTCGATTGAGCGCAGCATGTAGTAAGTGCGGTCGCCGAGTTTGCTTTGCTCCCAAATCAAACCCTTCTGACCAAACTTCGCCGCCTCACGGTTCACTTCTCCCACCGCCCGCTCAAGAGTTTTTTGCAGACGCGCCGGATCGTAAACCTCAAGAATCATTTTCCACGATGGAGTCGGGAGAAGGGGGCCGTCAATTGCGAAGACGAACTCACCGCCGAGCGGCGCGGCGAAGTCCTGACGAACGTTGAGTCCGTGCTTCGCTTCGAGTTCTTTCAGGTGCTGCTGCAAAGTCGGCGCGACGGTCTCAACGACGCCCAGTAAATCGCCGACGAGAGACATCGGGTCTTTGACGACGAAGCCGGCGACGACATTCGCGTCGGGCGAGACGAACTCCAAGCCGCCCATCGGCCCCGGCGCGGCCAGCCATGAGGCGATGCCGCGATTACTTTCGTTGAAGGTGAGGCGCGCGCGGTTCAACGTCTTACCTTCAGCGCCCTTGTGCTCAAGAATGAAGTGCTTCAGGTCAAGCAATCCCAAGCGCCGGAAAGCCTCGACATGTTGCCCCGCGCCTTGCTCTCTTGTTTCCCTCACCGTCAAGGCGGCGACAATCTTTTCCAGATCGGCGGCGACCAGAAGCCCCGCGCCTTCGCGGTAGGCTTCACTGATTCGCGCGTGAAAAGGCGTCTCGCTCACATTGTTCGCGGCGGAAGTTTTCAAGTTGAGCGCGAGTTGCCGCAGTTGCTGAGGCTTCGTCGTCGCCGCGAATAAATCGTTCGTCACCCAGATTAGTATTTCGTGACGCCCATTAGCTTGCGCCGGAGTGTCGGAGACAGTAAGCGGATCGGCGATGAAGCGCACCGTCGGCGACTCCTTCGCTGATGAGGTGAGCGTTTTCACCTGCGTTTCAAGAAACGCGCGGAAGCCCGCCG
>JBPCPQ010000323.1:0-19442 GCA_050999015.1 Pyrinomonadaceae bacterium
CGCGTCTCCTCAACGACTTGGCCGTCGAAGAGGTGGAAGGTGCGGTCGGCGTAGGCCGCGTAGCGCGGGTCGTGCGTCACCATGCAGATCGTCGCGCCGCCCTGATGCAGTTCGCGCATCAAGTCCATCACCGCCTCGCCGTTCGTCGAGTCGAGGTTGCCGGTCGGCTCGTCGGCGAGAAGCACCGAGGGGTTGCCGGCGACGGCGCGCGCGACGGCGACTCGCTGCTGCTGACCGCCCGACAGTTGCGACGGATAGTGCTTCATCCGGTGCGCCATGCCGACGCGGTGCAGCGCCTCCTCGACGCGCTTGCGACGCTCGGCAGACGCCATGTCGCGGTACGTCAACGGCAGTTCGACGTTCTCGTAAACCGAAAGGTCGCCGATCAGGTTGAAGGCTTGAAAGATGAATCCGATTTCCTGATTGCGGATGCGCGCGCGCTGGGAAAGCGAGAGCCGCGCGACCGGCTTGCCGTTCAAGGTGTACTCGCCGTCGGATGGCGAATCGAGCAGGCCGATGATCGAAAGCAGCGTTGACTTGCCGCAGCCTGACGGTCCGGCGATGGCGACGTACTCGCCCTTCTTGATGTCCATGTGGACGCCCGACAGCGCGTGCGTTTCGACTTCGTCGGTGTAGAAAACTTTGCGCACGTCGTCGAGGCTGAGGAGCGGGTCGCCGGTGCGCGTCGGGCGGTCGGCGTCTAAGGGTTTCGCGGGTTGGTTACTTTTACTCATCTCTTTTTCCTTCGTGACAGGTGATAGGTGATAAGTGTAAATCGGTAATTGGTGATGGGTAATAGGTGATCGGTGTAAATCCTGTTTTTACTCATCACTCATCACATTTTCAATTGAGTTGCAGGCGGTCAAAGTTGTCCCACTGCGATGTGTCCGAGAGGATCACTTCATCCCCCTCGCGTAATCCTTCGAGAATCTCGACGGTGCTCACAGATGTGCGCCCCAACTTCACTTGAACGCGCTCGGCGGAACGCCTTCCGTCTCCGATGCGGAAAAGGCCGACGGTGCTCTGCGGCTGGCCGAAGGTCGGACGCCTGACATGGAGAACATTATCGAGACGCTCAAGCTCGATTGTGCCGTCAACGCTCAGGTCGGGGCGCGCGCCCTGCGGCAGACTTCCCGTCAGCGCGACATCAACCGTCACCGTCCCGTTTCGCACCGCCGGGTCAATGCGCCGGACGCGCCCCTCGGCGATGCCGTTGCGCGTGTCTATCTCGGCGAATTGTCCGAGTTGGATGTCTTTGGCTTGTGTTTCGGGGATTTGCAGTTCGGCCTTGAGTGTCGTCGGGTCGGCGACGCGCGCGATGTTCGCGCCCGGCGTGATCTGCTGGCCGACCTCGACCGAGACTTGTTGCAGCACGCCGTTCGTGCTCGCCAGCACGCGCAAGGAGGCGACCTGACTTTGGTTGAGGCGTGAGAGCGCGCGGAGTTGTTCGATGCGCGCAGATTGCGCGGCGAGTTGTGCAGTAGTCGCCTGCTGTCTGATTGCGAGGCGTTGCTGCTCGATGCGGTAGCGATTCGCCAGTTCCTCAACGCGGACGCGCGCGAGGCGCAGGGTGAGTCCCGGGATGAGTCCTTCCTTCGCTAACATTTCGTCCGTGTCGAGTTGGAGTTTGGCGATGTTGTATTCGGACTGGATCGTCGCGGTGGCCGCCTGCTGGCTCATCCGCTCACTCTCCAAACGCACCCGGATATTGCTCAACTCCGCCTCGGCGGCTTTGACTTGATACTCGACGTCAACCTCGGCCTGCCGCAGTTCCGGGTTGCTGAGTTCGACGAGCACCGTGCCCGCCGTCACCCCCTCGCCGGGCTGCACGTGGATGCGTTCGACGCGCCCCTCGACCGGGGCGGCGATGACGCGCACGACTTCCGGGATGAGCGTGCCGGGGCCGCGCACCTGCCTGAGCATTTGTCCGCGCTTGACCGTGTCCGTATAGAGCGTCCCCAGTTCGACGCCCGGCGCGGCGGGCGTCAGGCGCGTGACGCCGAAGGTCACGAGCGCGATCAGACAGATGCCGCCCGTGACATACATAATTTGTCGCAGACGGCGGTTGCGTGCCGCCGTCGGACGAGGAATATCCACCATTGTGGTGACGCTTACAGCGAGGCTCGTGCCACACGCGGCGAAGCCTTTAATCGGCGCAATTTCTTAAAAAAGCGAATAACACCGGCTCACGCGTTTTCACTTTTGGGAGAGAGCAATCCCAATAATGGGAATTTTCTTCAGCCGGGGCGGAGTTAGCTTGCCATGAGGAATTTGGAGGAAGATGGACGCGAGAAAGGCACGGTGAAAGGCGAGATGTTGTAAAGCTAATGCAGGAAGGCAAAAGGAAAAAAGGTCGAAGGCAAAAGTGAAAACCAGTAGACGTGTGCGGAGTGAGAGCGGTTTATTAAATTAGCAAATGACGGGAGGATGCGCGTGCGGCGGCGGAAAGGCATTGTCAGAGAAAGATTTCAGCTGACGCTTCGCATAGCATCGTCATCCCGGAGATCGCCATCACCGCCGCCATCACGACGGCAAGCAGCAGTGTCAAAATCTCCGTCAGGGGACGCTTTATGATTTCGGACTTGAGCATATATTTGTGCCGGCAGACTTCTAAAAATAAAGAGGCAGGCGGAGCATGGCCTGCCTCTCTCTCCAACTTAATGAGCACCAACCACCACTTCGTTTGTATCTGCTACTAGACTCCTAAAGCGTCGCGTGTTCCATGAAGTGATTAACTGATTTATCTTCCGCTTCTACGCAACATGCGTCGAGCATTCGGGTCTCACGGCACAATCCGCGCCCGCGCACAGGGAATGTCGTGAGCCGCAACGCGCCCCGCGACAGCGTGGAGGCGCTAGGCGATCATTCTCCAGACCAGCCAAATAATAATCGCGAGTACGATGCCGCCGCCAAGCAATTTGGCGATGGCGTATGAGGCGAGAAACCTGAACATAAATCGTCTCCTTTCACGAAATCTTTACGTAGAAATTTATCAGACCGGCGCACCGATGGGCGAAAGAAGTCGGCATAGCGGCGCTAGCTCTCCCCTCCAGACGATGCTTGACGCCAACTACTTTCGCCCTTCTTACGGAGACTGTGAATCGCAGAATGATTCCACAAGCTTGCTGTCGTCGGTCGGTCGCAAATCAATCGTGGAAATTCTGCGTCACCATTAGCCCGCGCACACGGCCGTCCATGATGCCGATGCCGACGCGCCCGAACTGCGGATGCAGAATGTTGGCGCGGTGTCCCGGCGAGTTCATCAGTCCGGTGTGCGCGACGCGGACGGTCGGCGCGAGCGCGAGATTTTCTCCGGCGGTGAGAAAACGAACGTTGGCTTCGCGGATGCGCTCAAATGGATGACGACCGTCGGGCGTGACGTGCGCGAAGTAACCGCGCGCCCACATATCAGCCGAATGCTTTCGCGCGACTTCCACGAGTTCGGGGTCGGCGGCGAGCGGCCTGAGTCCCGCGGCGATTCGTTCTTTATTCACGAGTTCGAGCATTTCGGCTTCCAACTCCGGGCGGGCGCGCGACTCGGCGACCTTGTAAGGCAATTCAACGCGCTCGTTTGATTCGGGGCGAATCGTCAGTTGGTTGAGGGTTTGCCTGATGGCGTCGTCAAAGACTGGGACGAGCGCCGTCTCCAGACGTTCGGTGTAGACGGCGAGGCGATTCACAATGTCGCTCTCACGGGTGCGCTCGCGCAGAGTTTCGGTGAGCGGCACGGCGAGCAGCAGTGACGCGACGATGGTCGCCGTGATTAAGCCGTTGACGAAACCCGGCACTGTGCCGAGCACTTGATTGACGCGACGCTCGTGAACGTCTCCCGGCAAATTTCTCAAAAGCGCGTAACCGAGCAGATGAATCAGAATCCGGGCGGTGATTGCGACCAGCAGAAATGCCGCCGGCTGATCCCAGACTTCACCCCACAAATCAACGCGCGGCGCGAGCCACTGCGCCACGGGCTGATAAAAGCGCAAGCCCGCCAGCAAACTCCCGACCCAGCCGAGCAGATCAAGCGTGCTCAGAATGAAGCCGCGCCTGAAGCCCTGCAAAACGCTCAGCAGCACCAGCAGCACGAGCAGGATGTCAATTACATTGAACGTCATACGTCAATACATGATACGTCTTATCACGCCCGGCGCGGAGCGACCACACTCCCGCCGCCGTTCATCTCGTCGGATGGCGTGCCGCCCGTCATCTGGAGCGCCACAATGATCCGGCGCGCTTCGTCCCTTAACGCCGGCAACCGATAACCGAAGATTGCCGCCCCGATGATGCACACGCTCCCACCGGTGATGATTGTGGTGGGAGCGCCAACTCGTTCCGAAAGCGTACCGGCGAGCAGCGCGCCGATGGGAGCCATGCCCATGAACATCATCGAATAAACCGCCATCACGCGCCCGCGCAATTCGTCCGGCACCATTGATTGCACGAGGGTGTTTGACGAAGCCATCTGAATCATCATCGAAAACCCGATTGGCACCAGCAGCGCCGCCGACAGCCAGAACGTGCGCGACAGCGCGAACAGAATAATGCCGACGCCGAACCCGGCGGACGAAAGCGCGACCCACCTTCCCAGCCCCCGCAAACCGCTACGCGAAGCTAACGTCAGCGCGGCGGCGAGCGCGCCGATGCCTGATGCGCCCATCAACATTCCTAACCCGCTCGCCCCGCCGCCGAGGATGCGGTCGGCGAAAATCGGCATCAGCACGGCGTAAGGCATCCCCATCAAACTGACGAGTCCGAGCAACAGCAGCAGCGCGCGCACAGGCGCGGTGCGCGCGACAAAGCCGAATCCTTCGGCGATGTTGGCGAGCGCCGAACCGGGAATTGGCACACGCATGTGCGGCGCGACATTCATTAAGAGCAGACTCGCCAGCACGGCCACGTAGCTCGTGCCGTTCAGAAGAAAGCACCAGCCTTCGCCGACGGCGGCGACGAGCAGACCCGCGATGGCCGGCCCGACAATGCGCGCGCCATTGAACATCGAAGAATTGAGCGCAATGGCGTTTATCAAATCCTCTTTGCCGACCAAGTCCACGACGAATGCTTGTCTCGTCGGGATGTCGAAGGCGTTGGCAATGCCAAGCAGCGCGCCGAGCACATACAGGTGCCACACCTCGATGCGCCCGGTCAGCGTCAGCGCGGCGAGCGTCAGAGCCAATAGCATCGCTACCGTCTGTGTGATGAGCAGGACACGGCGACGGCTGTACCGGTCGGCGATTGCGCCGCCGACGGGCGCGAACAGGACTACGGGAATCTGCGATGAGAACCCGACCAGTCCGAGCAGCACGGCGGAGCCGGTTAGACGATACACGAGCCAACTCTGCGCGATTGACCCCATCCATGTCCCCGTCAACGAGACGAGTTGGCCGCCGAAGAAGAGTTGATAGTTGCGGTGACTGAGGGCGCGGAAGATTGAAGGACGTGCCGCCTCGCCCTTCATGTCCGCTCCCTTCGGCTCCGCCCGTTGTCGAGACTGTTCAGTCATAGGTGGATTATAATTGACGGTTCCGAAACGTGAATTGCCCGGCCGCTACAAACGTATAGCGTCTATCCCGAACAATGTAACGGGGCGGGGTCACAAATGTGTGAAGAAGCCGGTACGACGGACGCCGCCGCGTTGACTGTGATCGTTGATTATTTTGAAACCGACGCGCTTCCGGCGCTCGATTACCCGCTCTTAGGCGCGTACATTGTGCGTGAGCAATACTTGTCTGAGCGACTCGCTTTACGGTGACAAAAGATGACGAAATCACCTTTGATTATCTGGTGCAATAACCACTTCCCCGAAAAAGCGCCAAACGAACACGCGATGCTTTCTGAGGCAATCGGCGAACATCGCCTGCTCTCGTTTGAACCGACTCAGAACGGCACTGCGGGGGAATCACGTCAGGCGCTCAACGAAGCCGACATCGCGTTCGGCTCGCCCGACCCGGAAGCGTTAATGAGGGCGCCGAAGCTGCGTTGGGTTCACATTAACAGCGCGGGATATACACGCTACGACCGCGACGATTTCCGCCGACACTTGCTGGAACGCAGCATCGTCCTGACGAACAGTTCCGCCGTCTACGACGAGCCGTGCGCGCAGCATCTTCTGGCGATGATCTTGAGTCTGGCGCGGCAGCTTCCCGTCGCGCTCGGCGTGCAACGCGAAAGCCGAACGTGGCCGATGGAGACAATCAGGGCGAACTCGCGTTTACTGAACGAGCAGACCGTTCTCATCTTCGGCTTCGGTGCCATCGCGCGGCGACTCGTCGAACTACTCACGCCGTTGCGCATGAATCTAATCGGTGTGCGGCGGGAGGTAAAAGGTGATGAATCTGTTCGTGTCATCAGCGAATCCGAAGCGGATGATTTTCTTCCGTTCGCTGATCATCTCGTGAACATTCTTCCCGACAACGAAAGCACGAAACAATTTGTGAACACGGAACGATTGAAGCGCACAAAGCGCGGCGCATATTTCTATAACATCGGGCGCGGTTCCACTGTTGACCAAGACGCGCTGCTGGAAAGTTTGCGATCCGGTCATCTCGCCGCCGCGTACCTCGACGTGACCGACCCGGAGCCGCTGCCGCCCGAGCATCCTTTGTGGCGCGCGCCGAATTGCTACATCACGCCGCACACCGCCGGCGGACACGCGGACGAGAAGGAGCGGCAGGTACGTCACTTCCTCGATAACTTCCGCCGTTTCACGAGTGGCGAGAGTCTTATCAACCGGATTATGTGAACGTATGAACGTCCGCGCGAAGGAATTGAAAACAGATGTCGTGATTGTCGGCGGGGGCGTCGGCGGGTGTGCCGCCGCGCTGTCGTCTCTGCGCGAGGGGTGCCGGGTAATTCTAACTGAGGACTCGGAATGGATTGGCGGGCAACTCACCTCGCAAGCCGTGCCGCCCGACGAGCACGGATGGATTGAGCGATTCGGCTGCACACGCTCGTACAGGCAATTCCGCGACGGCGTGCGCGACTACTATCGCCGTCACTACCCGCTGACCGACGCGGCGCGGCAAGATTCTTTCCTCAACCCCGGCAACGGCTGGGTGTCGCCGCTCTGCCACGAGCCGCGCGTCGCGCTCGCGGTGCTCGAAAGTATGCTCGCGCCTTACGTGTCGAGCGGCAGATTGACGATTCTCACCGAGCACAAGTTAATCGCCGCCGACGTGGCGGGCGATTGGGTGCGCGCGGTCACCGTCCGCGACTCTCGCGCCGGCCACGAACAAGTGATTATCGCCCGCTACTTCCTCGACGCAACCGAGTTGGGCGATCTGCTTCCCCTCTCCGGCACGGAGTTCATCTCTGGCGCGGAGTCGCAAACACAAACAGGCGAGCCGAGCGCCAAAGCGGAAGCCCAACCCGATAACGTGCAAGCCTTCTCCGTCTGCTTTGCGATGAGCCATTATGAGGGCGAAGACCACATCATCGAACGACCGAGCGACTACGATTTCTGGCGCGAATTCGTCCCCGATTTGCAGCCCGCGTGGACGGGGCGACTCTTCAGTTGGACGATCCCGCATCCACGCATGATGCAGCCGCACACTTACAACTTCGATCCGCACCGTGAATCGTCGAAAGCTTTCTCCGGCTTATGGACTTACCGCCGCATTCTCGACCGGGGGAATTTCACGCCGGGCTTTTTCACGAGTGACATCTCCCTTGTCAACGTGCCCCAGATTGATTATCTACTCGGCGACATCTGCGACGCGACACCGGAACAACGTCGCGCGCACATCCAACGGGCTAAGCGACAGAGTCTTTCGTTCCTCTACTGGATGCAACATGAAGCGCCGCGACCCGATGGCGGACTGGGCTTTCCGGGCTTGCGTCTGCGCGGCGACGTGACGAATTCTTCGGATGGTCTCGCCAAGCGGCCTTACATCCGCGAGTCGCGTAGGATAAAAGCCGAGTTCACAATTTACGAACAGCACGTTGCGGCGGACGCTCGACCGAAAGGCGCAAATCGCGCCGAGCAATTCGTGGACTCAATCGGCATCGGCTATTACCGCATTGACCTCCACCCCTCGACTGGCGGAGACAACTACTTAGACGTCAAAAGCCTTCCGTTTCAAATCCCGCTCGGCGCGCTGATTCCGCAACGCATCGAGAATCTACTGCCCGCCTGTAAGAACATCGGCACGACGCACATCACAAACGGCTGCTACCGCCTTCATCCCGTCGAATGGAACATCGGTGAAGCGGCGGGAGTGCTCGCCGCCTTCTGTCTTGCGCACTCAACGACGCCGCGCGACGTGCGCCACTCTCCGCATCTCCTACAGGATTTCCAACGACAACTGGAGCACGTCGGCGTCGAACTGGCGTGGCCGCCCGACATCGTGCTCGCCGAAGGTGATCCTCATCGTCACGCGATGTAAGCACTCGGAAGAGGGGGAAAAGAGATTAGCGACTTCCCCCTCACGCATCGCTGTTTAGTTGAATGCTCCCACGAAGCCGCTTAGTTGAATACTTCCGTAAAATCGCTTGTCATTCACGGAGACTGCGGTTTTGATTTTGCCGGTCGTGCGCTTGATGAGTTCGGTTTCTTCGGCGCGGTACGGCGTGCCGTCGGTGCGGAAGACTTCGTGGAACCAGATGCTCGGCTCCCGGTCGGTATACGGACGCTGCCACGAATCCCACGGCAGGAATGTTTGCGTCTTTCCCGCCACGAGTCCCCAGTTAATCGCCGCGACGTTGTAGCGTTTGGCGATGGGCAGTACGCCCTCGAACGTACTCTTATTGCCACGCGCCATGTACTCGGTGCAGAGAATGGGACGGTTATAGCGTTGCAACCACTTGATGCGCTTCTCAAATTCCTCCGGCGCGTCGTAGTTGTGAAACGTCACGATGTCAGACAGATAGATTTGCGTGCGATCCATCGCCGACATTTTATCGGAACTTGACCAGTCGCCCTTCCACGGCGCGCTCGTTAGAGGCTGCGTCGGTTCCGCCTCGCGCGCCCACGCGAAAGCCTGCGGCAGGAGAGCCAGGACGAGTTCGACTTTGTTCTTCGGCTCCAGATTACCGTATGAGGAATCGTTCATGTTGTCCGGCTCGTTCCAGATGTCCCACGCGAGGACGCGCGGATCGTTCCTGAATGCGCCGACGACGCCTTTTACATACGCCTCCAAGCGCGGATATTCATTCGGATTTTCGAGCGCGACTTTGCCGGGAGATTGCACCCAGCCGGAGTTGTGTACGCCCGGTCGCGGCTCGCGCTGTTTGCCCGAAACCGGAAACGGGTCCCAGCAACTGTCGAACAACACGAACATCGGACGGATGTTGTGCTTCGCGCTGATGGTCAGGAACTGTTCGATGCGCGTGCGAAATCCTGCGGGGTCTTGCTGCCACGGCAGGTCGTGCAAATAGACGCGCATCGTGTTCATGCCCAAGCTTGCAGCCCACCCCAACTCGAGATCAATGCGCTTCGGGTCGAAGGTATCGGCCTGCCACATCTCAAGTTCGTTAATTGCCGACGCCGGGTTGTAGTTGCTGCCAACTAAGAAGGGCTGTTTTTTGTACCACTCGTTGGCCTTCGCCTCCGACCACTTCTGCGCGGGCGCGGCGGCGGCGACGTGGCACAGGAATAAGATGACGGCGCACAGCCGCCCTGTTTTTAGTACTAGTGACATAAGTTATCAACTCCCTCACTCTTGAATTATCTCGTTAAAGAAACGGCGGGTCGTCTCCGACATCGCCCGCCCGGATGTTCGCCGTGTACCTTTCGGTCGCAGTCAGACGATATGTTCGGACATCTCCTCGTGAGTCATACCGTCCCTGTCTTGATGCGCCCGGCGATCTTCGTACTATTCTTATCCCGCTTGACGACGAGCCGGTCAATGTACACTCCGGTCGTCCCTAAGTCCTTGTGGTCGAGCGCATCCTGCACTTCGATGAGCGAGCCGCTCTCTTCATGGACGATGCGGGCGAAAGTGTGTCTGGTGCGATGAATCCGCGCATCCTTCACTCCGGCGCGCTCCGCATACGCCTTCAAGTTCTTATCGAAAGAATGCGAAGTGAGGGGCGCACCGGGCTGGCCTGCTCGGTCGTGCCGCGTCCACAATGGGCGCGGCGTATTGAGCACGTCAGCACGTCCCGATGCATGCAGGTACTCAAGCAATGCTTCGCGCGCTTCCCCGTCGGTCACTTCCCTGCCCCTGTAGTAGCCGCCCTTGCGCCGATACTTGAGGATCATCGCGCCGGGCGTGAATTCGACATCCGTACCGCGTAAAGACATAACTTCGGTGCGCCGCATCCCGCTCATAAAGTAGATTCGCATCAGCGCGTAATCTCGTTTGGCGACGATTTTACCCGCGCTGGCTTCCGCCTTGCTCACTGCCAACAGCGCGTTCATCTCGTCATCGCTGTACGACTTGGTGGATTCAGTTTGGTAAGGCTTCGGGCGCGGCGGTCGTGCCGTGCGCGCCGGATTCGATTTCATTTGCAGACCGAGCGGCGTGTTCGCCCGTAGCCAATCGTAGAAGGCTGCGAGACGCGAGACGCGCCCGTAGATTGTACTAGGCTGAAGTTCGTCCGCTTCCATCCGCTCGCACCAGCGCACAACATTCATGGGCGCGACTTCTTCGGGTTTGTGGTGTCCGGCGTGAACGAAGAAATTCCTGACCGCCTGCTTTTTCGTATGCAGAAGTTCATTACGCTTGTACACGTCTTTGCCAGTCGAACTCTCCGCCCAAACCTCGATGGCATTGCGCAGAGCCAAGGCGTCGTCTCTTTCTGTGGAGACGGGTATGATGAGCTTTTGAGGGATCATGCTGCTCTTATGACTTCTTGTAAGGAGTTTGTAGTCAAATCAAGTATCGCGTTCAAGGTTACACTTCTCACCGAGTCCTGTAACCTACCAAGTGCCGAATAGTATTATTTACCTATCAAACTTGTAGATGTGGTGTGGCTAAGTGATGTGAAACATTCTTGGTTTTGAAGTCATGACGCAGAGGCATGTTTCTCGGGGTCGTCAAGGTACTCCCGGACTCTTGTCTCGCCCGCGCACGTTGCATGAGATCAATTACCTGAGTTCCGCGACTTAATGTTTGCCCAAATCGAAAAAGTAAACGCGATGCTTATTTTAAGCGAAATTCTATGCCGGCGGGCGTCCGTCAGCGGACGCCCTTTGGGACTGCCCCGAACTTCCGGGAAAGCGAAAAAGTATACAGGACTGTTCGGTGAGTTACGCGCCGCCCTCGGTCGTGAAACATGGAAGGGCCACTACCCGCACGGTTTATGTTAGGCCATATCTTTTTATTCTTTGCTTTCACCACGGTGAGGCGTAAATGCATTCTCATCGCGTAACCTTAATTTTCAAGAGGCGTCACAAATCGTGCGCTCTTCAGGCGAACATTTCGGCTGTCCGCTGAACGAGATGCGGATCGTGCGAGGTGAGATATTGCGCCTGCAAATGATAATGCACGAGTGGTAGAACTTGATTCGCTCTTGGATTAAAGAGCTGTTCGGTTTTGTGGAAACTTGATGCTCACCGAACGCCACCTGTTAAGCGCTACTTACTACCACCTTGCTCTCTCTGTGGCAGTGCCTTAGCTTGTGCCAGTGCCATGCTTCTGATCATATGCCACTGCGCGGGACGAAAACTGGCTGCGAATTGACTGTCGAGGGATTCAAGCGTGCGCCCATCGTGAAGCAGTTCGGCCATTAGGTTTACCTGTTCTTGAAGTTGTACGGCGTCAAGGCGAAGTTTTGGTGCCGCACTGACCTCATCGGTCGCACCGGCGCTCGCTTCTCGCACTTCCCTCTCGATCTGGCCGGCGTCGCGCTTTCTGAGCCGGCGTGCTAAATGTGCGGCGAGAAACGCCGGTGCTGATGAGACTGTTGTGCGAGCGGCGGCGAGGCGTAATTCAGCGGCAAGGAGTTCGCCGACATCTGCCCATCGGGCATTTTCAGCACTCGTAGATTCCCTGCCTGTAACCTCTTTTGCTGCCTGCCTCAATTTGGCGATGAGCCCGGCGAAAGCCTCATCATCATCATTTTCGCTCAATGTCTTAAAAGAAGTCTTGGGATCGCCGTAAGTACCTTTATTTTCAACGCGATTACCCAACCCAACCCAACCCAGAAGTTGGGTTGGGTCACCTCCCAACTTCTGGGTTGGGTTGGGTTGGGTTGGGATAGGTTGGGTTGGGTCGGGTTGGATACCTAATTCCTCCGGTAATTGAATCTCGTAAATTGAGCCTTCATGGTCCCCTATTTCCAGGGTGCGCTTGACGAGACCATTAGCCATCAGAATTTGTAAATTTACCGCAATAGTATTTTTGCTGCGGATGCCAGACCAAGCGATCAGTTCGCGCTTCGTCGCCTTCAAGGTGCGTGTGGGAACAACCGCTCCGTGTGTTCTTAAGTACAGCGCGTCATAAAGCTTTTTACTCGTACCCGGAAACAACCCGGAGGGTAGAGCATCACGCTCAAGGCTATTAGCGCGACGATTGAAGTCTCGGCGAGGTGCTGCTTCTCGATTAACTTGCTGCTCCTCTTTTGGAATTGGGTTGGGATGGGATGGGATGGGTTGGGATAAGTTGGGATGGGATGGGATGGGTTGGGATGGGTTGGGATGGGTTAAACTGCTTTGAGCACCTAGAACGGTTAGACCTAGAATTTCTTCTACGGGATGAGGAAGCTTTCTAAGATTGTCAAAAATGCCAGCCGCAGTGGCCTTTTTAGGCTCGCGTGAACGTACCTTGTGCTTCGGCGAAGTCTCTTTAGGATCAGTCATTTAGCGGCCTCCTGCACGATGCGTAAAGTGTTATGCATCTTTAGCTTCTGAAGCACCTCATCAGTGAGCGCGTCATAGTCTTTACTGCCGTGTGACTCCGGCGCATGCTCATAAATGCTTTTTCTGAGCGCCGGCGCGGTCTGAAGTTTTACGTTTGTCCTGATTACCGTCTCGAATATCTGATCGCCGAACATTTCCTGCATTTTCCCCAGTGCTTCGCCACAAATACGGTTACGGACGTCAAAATATGTCATCAGATAACCGAGAATCAAAAGGGTCGAATTGAGCCGGCGTGTGCCGGTGATTGTCGTCGTCAGATCAATCACGCCCTCAAGAGGATAATACTGGGCCGCGACCGGAACCATCACGTGCGAAGAAGCGAGTAGTGCTTGTGTGAGTGTCATGCCGAGACTTGGCGGACAGTCAATGACGACGAAGGCATAGCCCCTTTCCGTACCCACCAATGCGTCCAGAGAGTCTTTGAGGCGGTAGTGCTCCTCAATCTGCACGCTGCGTTCGAGTAGCGCCAGACGGATATGCGAGGGCGCGATGTCGAGATTCTCGATGTGCGTCTCATAAACAGCGTCAAGAAGGGTTGGTCGCTCTTGGTAGCCGACCAACACATCAGCCAGTGTGGTGGAAATAAGGCTCTGATCGAGGAACGTGTAAGTGGCGTTACACTGGCTATCAAGATCAACAAGGAGAGTCTTGTAGTCTCTTGCGGCCAGACCAGCGGCGAGATTGCAAGCTGTGGTCGTCTTTCCGACCCCGCCTTTTTGATTCGCAATAGCAATAGTTTTCATATTACGCTGCCTCTGCCCTCGGAACTTTCAGCGCGAGCACTTCGCTTTTACTGACTAACTTTTTCCGTTCATCGAGCGGGTCAGGGAAGTGCCGCAAAACGCCTTGGCTGAGTAGCTTCGACATCTTCAAAGGACTGACAGACAGGAGCTTCCGAGCCTGAGTTGCGGTGATAAGATCGCTGGGTGTGTTCATAATTTTAGGAAGATACACGAACATTCAGTTTGATTCAATAACTTTCCGAAGCATTCGTGGGCAGCATCCTGAAGTGGCGTAAACTAACCGGTGTGAAACTGAAATATCATGACGCTTTTTGTCGGAGTGTTGTCTGTGGAAAGTCGGGCGTCTGATATACATTAACGCCAGACACCTGTTGCCGGTGTGGATCAATTGCCGCGTCTTCGGGGCATGAGATTTCTCGACAGGCGGATTGCCCGGTCGGGTTTCTGCCGCACGGAGCTGACGAAGACGGGGAGTGCGTGTTTTTGGTGGGTGTGCGGCTGGCCGTGTTCAGCGACGGTGTTACCGATGCCGAAAATAACTCCGGTGAGAGTTTTGATCAGTACCGCGTCAAGAGGAGCGCCGGACAAATCAGCGCGCACGAAGTTAGCGAGGTAAGCACCTGTTTTATGAGAGAGTTTGCTCGATTCTGCGTCATCATCCCGGCGAAGGATGACTCGAAACCACTTATCATCGGAGTCGTTAGGCGAAGCCGGGAAATTTCACCGACGGGGAAAGTCTAAAATTATCCTGCCGATTATTTCCGCAAAGATTGAAGTGACGAATTGATCGGATTAAGGCTTTGGTTCCGCGCCCAGTATTTGCTGAACGTAAATGTCCAACTCGTCACTCAGCGCTTGGTAATCCCCGCGCTGAACTCCGCGGGCGATAATCTCCTCAAGTTCCTGCTGTTCAATTTCTGAGATTTTTCTCTCGCTTCGTTCGCGTTGACAGGATAGTGGAGGCGATTGGCGGGACATCGGTAACTCCTATGGAATTATGATCAAGGCATTCTGCACGTCCGTCAGACAGCATCAATACTGCTCTTCTTCCATGAGCGATGAAACAACGAACTTGCGTGCGGTCGCCGCCTCAACCCCATCGAAGGGGCGGAATCCTAAATTCCGACAGCCGAGAGTGCAGTGGTTAGTTTCTAAATGCTTGGACGGAATTAGAATCGGGCACATCGCGTTCAATGTTACGCCTTCGGGCGTGATAGATTCAGAGACCTCACGGACGCAAGCCGCCAACCCAAACTTTAATGCAGTTTTGTCCGTGCTCTTATATACGAAAGCAGAATGCATATCGGATCTCCACACATAGCCGAGAAGCATATACTGGATTCAAGGTAAGCTGAAAAGAAAACACCCGGTTTCAATGAGCGTGATTTTCCCCGAATGCGGGGGCGCTAAAAATCTAACTGCCACGCGGCAGTTAAACGACTGACTGCTACGCATTCCGTCTTCATATTGCGGCAGTTTGCGAAGTCTCGCGTATAGTGGTTCCCAAAAGGAAAGGGACTTAATCAGTGATGATCAAACGACGTGAGTTTATCGGCGCGGCGGCGCTCGCGGGCGGCGCGCTGCTCATGGCACCGCGCACCGCCCGTGCCGCCGAGGCGCGCATCGAAGTGCTCGTCGGCGAGACACTCGGCACGATCTCGCCGGACATCTACGGGCATTTCGTCGAGCACCTCGGCGGAGTGGTTTACGACGGCGTGTGGGTTGGCGAAAACTCGAAGGTGCCGAACATCGGCGGCATTCGCACCGCGCTCGTCGAGCACATGCGCCGGATCAAGCCGGGCGCGACGCGCTGGCCGGGCGGCTGCTTCGCCGACACCTATAATTGGCGCGACGGATTAGGCGCACGCGGCAAGCGTCCGCGCCGCACGAATTTTTGGCGCGACGCGAAGGGCAACGAAGGTTATGAGCGCCTCGACGCGGGGCCACAGAAGTATGAGCCGAACCAGTTCGGCACGCACGAGTATATGCGCTTCTGCAAACTCATCAACGCCGAGCCGTACTTCGCCGCCAATCTGCGCAGCCTGCCGGCGCAGGACTTCGCCGAGTGGGTCGAATACTGCAACGCGCCCGCCGGCACGACGACGCTCGCCGATACGCGCGCGGCGGGCGGAGACCGCGAGCCTTACAACGTCAGGTTCTGGGGCGTCGGGAATGAGTCGTGGGGTTGCGGCGGCAATCTGACGCCGGACGAATATGCGCAGGAGTTTCGTCGCTTCACGGCCTACGTGCCGCGTTATGGCGTCAACTTAGCACTTATCGGTGCCGGCCCGAACGGCGGCGACATCAACTGGACGCGCCGCTTCTTCACCAGCATGGTGGAAAAGGGACAGGGACAATTGAACGCGCTCTACGGCTGGGCGCTGCATTACTACACGGGCACGACCGGCAACGGGAACCCGCTCGAATACACAACCGACGAATGGTACGAATTAATTCACCGTGCCGACCGGATGGAGAATCTGATCGAGCAGCATTGGGCGGTGATGGGCGAGACCGACCCGCAGCATCGCGTGAAATTGATTGTTGACGAGTGGGGCGCGTGGCACAAGCAGGAGGCGAGTATGCCGGCGGGCTATCTGTTCGGCTATCCCGGCACGCTGCGCGACGCGCTCATTTCGGGATTAACACTGGACACATTCAATCGCCACGCGGACAAGGTGGTGATGGCGAACGTCGCGCAACTTATCAACACCATCCACTCGCTCTTCGTCGCTTATGAAGACAAGTTCGTGGCGACGCCGAACTTTCATGTCTTCGAGATGTACGCCGCGCATCAGGGCGGCAAAGCAGTACGCACGATGTTCTCCGCGCCGACAGTCAGTTATAAGCGCAACGTCCCGGCGCGCGGCGCGACTCCGGCGCAGGTGGCAACAGAATCCTTGTGGGGCCTGCAAGGTTCGGCGTCAATGAACGGAAAACAGTTGACGCTGACGGTCGTCAATCCCCACGCCACCGAAGCTAGAGAAACAGAAATCGCGGTGCGCGGCGCGCGAATATCGTCGGCGCAGGCCACCGTCTTGTCGTCAACCGACATTCATGCCCACAACAGCTTTGCCAATCCGCGCGCTTTGGGAACGACGAATGCCGCCGTGCAGGTGCCGGCGAGCGGCGCGCTCATTCATCGCTTCCCGGCGGCTTCGGTGACAAAGTTGCAAATGACACTGGCTTAATCGAACTTAACTTTTTATGACGTGGGAAGACCGCTGGCACCCGCTCCGCGAGGAATGGATCATCGTCGCCGCGCACCGGCAAAATCGTCCGTGGAGCGGCGAGACGATTGAGCACGCGGAAGAATTGTTGCCGGAGTACGTTTCTGATTGTTACCTCTGCCCCGGAAACCTGCGCGTCAGCGGCAGGCGCAACGACGACTACACTTCGACTTTCGTCTTCGACAACGATCATCCCTGCGTCGGGATGGATGCGCCGCCGCCGCAGAAGGTAGAGTCGAGCGGCATCTATCTCAACCGTCCGGCGCAGGGATTCGCGCGCGTCGTGTGTTATAGCCCGAACCACAGCGTCGCGCTCGCCGAGCTTGAAATTTCCGAGATCGAGAATCTGCTGCGCGTCTGGCAGGAACAGTACAGGGAACTCGGCAGCCGCCCGGAGATTAACGGGGTGCTGATCTTCGAGAACAAAGGCGAGGCGGTCGGCGTCTCGAATCCGCATCCGCATTGCCAGATTTACGCCACCAATTTTGTTTTCAAGACAATCGAAACGGAGGCGCGCGTTTCACAGCAGCATCTCGCCGCGACGGGACGCATCATCTTCCATGACATCATCGAGGCCGAGCGCGCTGACAATCGCCGCGTCATCTTTGAAAACGAGCGCGCAATTGCATTCATGCCATACTTCGCACGCTACGCTTATGAAGTATTCGTCGCGCCTAAAGAGACGCACCGGAGCCTCGCCACACTTTCTGACGAGGAGTTGCGCGACTTCGCCGCCGTCCTCAAAAACACGCTCGTGCGATTCGATAATTTATGGCGGATGCCGTTTCCTTACGTGATGGCGCTGCATCAAGCGCCGACCGATGGCGGCGACTACAGTGGCTTCCACTTTCACATTGAGTTTCATCCGCCGCTGCGCCGCCCGAACTTGTTGAAATACTTGGCGGGGCCTGAAATCGGCGGCGGCAACTTTCTCTCAGATACGTCGCCCGAAGAAAAGGCCGCCGAACTGCGCGCGGCGAACGACTTACACTACAAACACGCCGGGCGGAAAGATTAAAGAATGAGCGAGCACATGAACGCCCAAATCCCGGATGAACGCGCGACGCATGACGCGAGCGCACTGCTCGCGCCGCTGAGGCGTCTGCACGAGCGCGTGCGCGACGGAGTGGTTGCCGCGTGTGAGCAATCGGCGCTCGAAGACCTCGCGCGCGTTGACGACGACTCGTCCGAAGGCGACACGATTTATGCGGTTGACCGCGTCAGCGAAGAATTGCTGTTGGAGTTTTTCGAGCGGGAGATTGCTCCGCACGCGCCGCTCGTCCTGATCGCGGAAGGCATCGAGGGCGGGGAAGTGATTCTGCCGCGCGGCGCGCGTGAGCAGGATGCGGTGTGGCGCGTCGTCGTTGACCCGATAGACGGGACGCGCGAAATCATGTATCAAAAGCGGAGCGCGTGGGTTCTGACCGGCGTCGCGCCGAATCGCGGGAGCGAGACGAACTTACAAGACATCGTGCTCGCGGTGCAGACCGAAATTCCGATTGTCAAACAACACTTATGCGACACGCTGTGGGCGGTGCGCGGAGAAGGCGCGGGGGCCGAACGCTTTAATCGTTTGAGTGGCGAACGCATTCCGCTTCGTCTCCAGCCTTCACGGGCGCGCACGATTCGTCACGGCTTCGCGAATCTGTCGCGCTTCTTTCCCGGCGTGCGCGAGGAACTCGCGGCGATTGACGAAGAAGTGGTGCGCGGCGCGCTCGGCGACGTGGAGCCGGGAAAGGCGCACTGCTTTGAGGATCAATACCTTTCTTCGGGGGGACAGCTTTACGAACTCATCGCGGGGCACTATCGTTTCAGCGCCGATTTGCGCCCGCTAATGGAGCCGGTGCTCAGGCGACGCGGCTTGGCGCACGGAATCTGCTGCCACCCTTACGATTTGTGTACTGAGTTGATCGCCCGCGAACTCGGCGTGATCGTCACCGACGAACGCGGCGGATTATTGCGCGCGCCCTTGAAGATTGAAGCTGATGTCGCGTGGTGCGGCTACGCGAACGAGCATATCCGCGACGAAATCGAGCCGCTTCTACAACGTGCTTTATCGTCGCGCGGGTTACTGTAGAATCACGTAAGAAGTTTTCACCACAAAGTCACGAAGGCACGAAGAAATCATCAGTGCTGCGTTGTGTCTTAGTGCCTTTGTGGTTACTGTTTTCTTCAACGCTATACAAAGACGAATGTCGGCGGGAGTGCGTCGCATCCGAATCAGGAGACCACGAATGAAACTCATCACACGCATCGCGTTCAGTTGTCTGTTTCTGCTTCCGCTCGCCTCGTGCGTGCAGAACAATCAACCGGCTAATCAGCCTGCTGCCACCACCACCGGCACGCCATCTGCGGGCGGCGCGGCGAAGCGGTTCGCATTCGTCACTAATAATGCTTCGGACTTCTGGACGATTGCGCGGCGCGGGACAGAGAAAGCTGACACGGAGTTTGCGGACGTGACGGTTGAGTTCAAAATCCCGGCGGATGGAACGGCCGCCGAGCAGAAGCGCCTCGTTGACGACCTACTCGCCAAAGGTGTTGACGGCATCGCCATCAGCCCGGTTGACCCGAACAACCAGACGCAGATGATTAACGACGTGGCGAAGCAGGCCATCGTCTTCACACAGGACTCGGACGCGCCGCAGAGTGACCGCATCGCTTACGTCGGAACCG
>JBPCPQ010000090.1:0-2799 GCA_050999015.1 Pyrinomonadaceae bacterium
GCTTCTTCGATTGTTACGAGAAGGCGCTTCGTGCGCGCCAGCGCGAGCAGAAGGCTGGCGTCGAGCGGCTTGGCGAAACGTGCGTTCACAATTGTCGCTTCGATTCCGTCATGCGCTAAGAGTTCGGCGGCCTTGAGCGACGGATGCACCATCGAGCCGTAAGCGATGATTGCTACCTCCGCGTCGCCGCTGTCACGCAGAAGTTCCGCTTTGCCGATTTCGAGAAGCTGCGGCTCCGCGTCGAGGGCGACGCCGATGCCGCTGCCGCGCGGGTAGCGCACCGCCGCCGGCCCTTCGTGTTGAATCGCGGTGTGCATCATGTCGCGCAACTCACCCTCGTCTTTCGGGGCCATCACGATCATGTTCGGCACGGGGCGCAGGTACGCAATGTCGAGCAAGCCGTGATGCGTCGGGCCGTCACCGCCGACGATCCCGGCGCGATCCATGCAGAACGTGACATTCAGATTTTGCAGACACACGTCATGAATAATTTGATCGAAGGCGCGCTGCAAAAACGTCGAGTAGATGACCGCGACCGGCTTCAAACCTTCGCACGCCATCCCGGCGGAGAAGGTAATGCAGTGCTGCTCGGCGATGCCGACGTCGAACGCGCGTTCGGGAAATTTTTCAAGCACTTGGTCAACGCCGGTGCCGTCCGGCATTGCCGCCGTCAGCGTCACGATCTTTTCATCCTTCGCCATCAACTCGCACATCGTCTTGCCGAAGACGGCGGTGTAGGTCGGCGGCGCGGGCTTCGTGGATTTAACGGCGTTGCCGGTCGCGATGTCGAACGGCCCCGAAGCGTGCCACTTGTAACGATTCTGCTCCGCCGGCCCGTAGCCTTTGCCCTTCGTCGTCAGCGCGTGGACGATCACCGGACTGTCGGTGACGTGCTTCGCTTCTTCGAGCGCCTGCACGAGCGCGCGTGTGTCGTGCCCGTCCACGTAGCCGATGTACTTGAAGCCGAGTTCGTTGACAAGCGCGCCCGGCAGCACTGCCGCCGCGAGCGCGTCCTTGACCGTCTTCGCCGCCGCCCGCAGACGCTCGCCGACCGATGGAATTGAGCGCAACGTTTCGCCCACTTCGTCTTTGAAGCGATGATAGCCTTGCGCCTCGCGGATGCGGTTGAGGTAGCCCGTCAAAGCGCCGACCGCCGGGGCAATGGACATTTCGTTGTCGTTCAGAAGCACGATCAGCCGCGTCTTCAAATGTCCCGCTTGATTTATCGCCTCCATCGCCATCCCGCCCGGCAAAGAAGCGTCGCCGATCAGCGCGCAGACGTGATGACGCTCGCCGCGTTGGTCGCGCGCAATCGCCATTCCGAGCGCGGCGGAAATGGATGTTGAGGCGTGCCCCGCGCCGAACGTGTCGTACTCCGATTCTTCGCGCCGCAGAAATCCGCTGATGCCGCCGTACTGCTTGATCGTCGGCAAAGCGTCGCGCCTGCCGGTCAAAATCTTGTGCGCGTAAGCCTGATGCCCGACATCCCACACGAGGCGGTCGCGCGGTGTGTCGAAGGCGTAGTGCATGGCGACGGCGAGTTCCACCGCGCCGAGGCTCGCGCCGGTGTGCCCGCCGACGCGCGACATCGTTTCGATGATGTACTGACGGATTTCCCCCGCCACTTCCGGCAACTGTTCGAGGCGCAGACGACGTAAATCTTCCGGCGTATTAACCTGTTGAAGGAGATTCATTGCGGGCATTGTAGCGCGGGGGAAAGCGTTTTGCCACGCCAGCGACACTGGAAGTTGCGCTCACGGATAAGCGATTCAGCGCCGGAACATCAACTCAGAGACACTTATTCTCACCGCTTCAATATCACTCAAACTCAGCAACACTTTGATGAATCCTTCCACGTCGCCTGACTTTTTTCAGACTAATCACCTCGCGGCTTCGTCTATTGATTTCAAACAGAATTGGCGGGCGAGACGGTAAGGCTTGCCGGCATTCATCAACGCAGTGTTCAAGGAGACAAGAAAATATGAGGCACACTCTGACCAGAACAGTTTTGACGCTCAGCTTATGGGCGAGCGTTGGCGTGGCGATTGTTTCCGCGCAGCAGACTCCCGCGCCGGAGGGCAACGCGCCCGCTGAGAGCGACAGTCAGCGAATGGAGCAAAGAGGCCGACGAGAGCGGCGCGGCGGCGGGCGCGGGCAAGACGGTATGCGCGGAGGCGAACTGGGTTTCTTACGTCAACTCAACCTAACAGAGGCGCAGCAGCAGCAACTCCGCGTCCTTCAGGAAGAGCACGCGCAGACCACCAAGACGCAGCGCGATGAACTCCGCCAACTCTTCCAGCTCAGACGGCAGGGCGGCGAGTTTACCGCCGAACAGGAAGCACGCGCACGGGAGTTGCGACAGGAAGTAGGCGAATCAACGAAAGCGTTGCGCGACAGAGTCTCCAGCATCCTGACGCCGGAACAGCGCACCGAAGTCGAGCAGATGATGAAAGACCGACAAGGCCGCCGCGACGAGGGGCGTGGGCGGCGCATGAATCACCCAACGCCGGACAATCAGTAGCAATGAATTTCGGGCAGGGGGAAGAGCAAAGCGGCATCGCGCTCGTCACGATGCTGCTTTGCTTTCGGCACTGTTCAAGGGCGGATTCTCAATCGCCTTCTTTCGAGTGTGCCGCCTCGTCGTTGTTGATGAACTCACGCAGACGCTCTCGCATCTGATCGCGCACCCGGCGAAAGACGGCGAGCTTCGCCGCGTCGTCACCTTCCGCCACCGCCGGGTCGTCAAAGCTCCAATGGATTCGTTCTGTGTTCCCCGAAAAAATCGGACATCTTTCGCTC
>JBPCPQ010000472.1:0-4105 GCA_050999015.1 Pyrinomonadaceae bacterium
ACGAGTTGATCCTGAATCGCTTCTTCCGAGCGCCGCATCAGATTTTCGAGCGAGCGCGTGATCGAGGAACGCAGGCGCACGATGTCGGCGCGAATGCGCGCGAGTTCCGGGCTGGCGCGGTCGTCAAGCTCGCCGCCCGGTAAAATTTTGGCTGTGACGCGCGCAGCGAGCGCGGGGAGCGTGCGCGGTAAGTCGGCAACCAGTTCCCAGAGAATAGGAGTCGCTTCGCGCTCGGCATGAATCGCGTCGCGCGCAATCGCCGCTTGCTGGCACAGCCGCGCGATTTCGAGAAGCGTTGTCGGTTCGAGAATCGCGCCCTCGATTCGTAAGCGGGTGAGCGTCTCGGACAAGTCGGCCAACTCGGAGAACGACCACGCCGCGCCCCGCCGCCGCAACTCGACGCACTCCGAAACGGCTCCGAGCGAGCGCCGCGCGCCGCCCAAGTCAGTGAACGGAGTTAGTTCTTCGGCGCGCTTGCGTCCCATCGGAGTCTGCGCGCCGCGCCGGACGAGCGCGCGCAGTTCGTCGTATTCGAGCGCCGCGAAAGCTTGTTCGTTCATTATGGGAATAGTAATTGGTGAATAGTGAATAGTAAATCGTGAATTGATGTCGGGCGGCGTGTTGTTCACCGGCAATGAGCCACCCGGCTTCCGCGTGCTAAACTGAACGAAAAGATGAACAGAGAGCTTGAACTTAAGGAAGTGCGAAGTGTACTGCCGGGAGCGCTACTGTGACTAACTCAATGCGATTGCAGCCACTAACTTTTATTGAGAACAAAATGATGTTGTTAAAACGAAATTTCATTACCTTCGCTTTTGTTGGTCTGACACTTGCGCTCCTGCTCGTCAACACGCGGCAATCCGTCGCACAGTCGGTTAATTCATTTTCGTTGAGGAGTTCTGTGATGAGTTCTATGCGGCAAACAGGGCGGGTGCGCGCGCCGGAACTGGCGGGCGGGCGCGGGTGGCTCAACACCGAGCAGCCGCTATCGCTTGCGGCGCTGCGCGGTAAAATCGTTCTGCTCGATTTCTGGACTTACGGCTGCATCAACTGCATCCACATCATTCCCGACCTGAAGCGACTCGAAGCGAAGTACCCCAACCAACTCGTCGTGATCGGAGTACATTCCGCGAAGTTCGACAACGAGAAAGACACCGACAACATCCGTCGCATCGTCCTGCGCTACGATATTGAGCACCCGGTCGTCAACGACGCCGACTTTCGTATCTGGAACGCCTACACAGTGAATGCGTGGCCGACGCAGTATCTAATTGATCCGGCGGGCTACGTCATCGGTAGCGTGCGCGGCGAAGGCAATTACGAAGTGCTCGACCGCACCATCGCACAGACAATCGAAGAGTTTCGCAAGCGCGGCGAGTTGAAAGAAGAGCCGCTGAAACTATCGCTCGAACGGGCGAAGGTCGGCGATTTGCCGCTCGCCTTTCCCGGCAAAGTGCTCGCCGATGCGCGCGGTAGTCGCCTCTTCATCGCCGACTCGAATCATAACCGCATCGTTGTTACTAAGCTCGACGGAACGCTCGTGGAAACCATCGGCGCCGGTGCGGAAGGTGCGATTGATGGGACTTACGATAAAGCGACGTTCTACCGTCCGCAGGGAATGGCGCTCGACGGCGACAACCTCTACGTCGCCGACACCGGGAACCATCTGATTCGCCGCGTGGACTTGAAGGCGCGCACGGTACACACAATCGCGGGCACAGGCCAACAGTCGCGCGGCGGAAGTGATGCGGCGGGCGGCGCGGGCGTGACGACGGCGCTCAGTTCGCCGTGGGACTTAATCGTTGTCGGGCGCACGCTCTACATCGCAATGGCCGGGCCACACCAAATCTGGCGCTACGACATTGCGAAAGATGAGGTCGCCCCCTTCGCCGGGTCGGGGCGTGAAGCGAGGACGGATGGCGCTTTGCTGGAGTCCGGTTTCGCGCAGCCTTCGGGCATTACGAGCGACGGGAAAAACTTGTATGTCGCCGACAGTGAATCGAACATCATCAGAAGCATCGAGTTGACGGGCGATGACAGGCAGGTGCGGACGCTCGTCGGCGGCGACCTCTTCAAGTTCGGCGACGCGGACGGGCGTGGCGACGACGTTCGTTTGCAGCACCCGCTCGGCATCTTCTTCCACGACGGCGCGCTGCTCATCGCGGACACTTACAACCACAAAATCAAACAACTCGACCCCGCGAAGCGCGCCGTCAAAACTTTCGCCGGCGCGGGCAAGCCCGGACAAGCCGACGGCAGGTCATCATCCTTCTACGAACCCGGCGGCCTGAGCGTAGCGAACAATAAACTCTACGTCGCCGACACGAATAACCACGCGGTGCGCGTCGTTGATTTGAAAACGAAACAGGCCTCGACGCTGATGATTCGTGGCCTGCGTCCGCCGGAGGCGGGCGACGCGACGACGACAGGCGCAGAGACAAGCGGCGCGACGGGGCCGAACGCGGAAGAAATGAAACTTCCCGCGCAACGCCTGCGCGCGGACGGCGACGGCGCGCTCGTGATTGACGTCAGCTTGCCCGCCGGGTATCACCTCAACGACGCCGCACCGCAGCGTTACCGTCTTTCAATCGAGAACGGCGCGGAGTACCTCGCGTTCGAGGGCGACGCCAAAACGATTACACGTTCCGCGAAAGACCTTAAACTCCCTTTGCGTCTCCCTCTGCGGACGCGCGCGGCGGGCGCGGCTGAACTCCGCGTTCAACTCACACTCTTCTACTGCCGCGAGGACAACACCGGCACCTGCAAAATCAAAACCCTCGTCTGGCGCGCGCCCGTCGAAGTGACGAATGAAGCGAGCGCGCCCCGCGAGATCAAAGCGCAAGGAACAATCAAAGGATAAGTCGGGAAAAGGGGAAGGGGTAAAGGAGGAAACGCCGGTCACATTCCTTTACCCTTTTCCCCTTCCCTTTTTCCCCGCTTGTTTTGCCGGGCGTTACGCTTCAATGTAGAATCGTCTGGGATTAAATTTCTCTCAAAATTTATTTCGAGGTGTGCTGTGCCTTCGCCGAATGCCGATTCGTCAAGCCCCGAGCGCGTCCGACGGAAGATTGGGCGTTGACGCTTATGTTGGCTGAACACTCGACGGCGTGAAAGGTTTGTCTGAAGATCGAATGAGTAATGCTACGTATTCCGGGCGTCCGAGCATGTGCCGCCAGTGTGGGGCGCTCGTCGGGGCGGGCGAAGCGAGTTGCGGTGTCTGCGGCGCACCTGTTTCGGGAAAAGAATTGAACGGCGTCACCGGCGCCGCGCCGCAGACCGTCCACGACGCCCACACGATGCGATTCTTGCGCGCCGTCCTTTCGCGTCCCGCCACATTCACTTTCGTTTTCCTGATCGCCAATATCTTCGTCTTCTTGCTGATGACACTCTCAGGCGGCTCGGAAAATTTTGCGGTGCTACGGGCATTTGGCGCGAAGTACAACTCGCTAATCAATCAGGGAGAGTGGTGGCGCTTCGTCACACCCGTCTTCATACACATCGGCCCGATTCACTTACTGGTTAATATGTACGGCCTTTTCATGCTGGGGCCTTACGTTGAAAAACTTTACGGATCGGCCAGGTTTGTTTGTCTGTGGGTGCTGACCGGCGTGGCCGGTGTCGCGGCAAGTTATCTTGCGGCGAGTTATCAAATGCACGAGGGCATCTTAGGGTACTTTCTTTTTCGTGGAGGCGACGGCCCGTCGGCGGGAGCCTCCGGCGCGTTGTTCGGCCTAATCGGCGTGCTGTTCGTTTTCGGCATTAAGTTCCGCCACGAATTGCCGGACGGCTTTAAGCGTGCGTTCGGCACTGGAATGTTGCCGACGATTTTACTGAATATCTTCATCGGCTTTGCGGTTCCCATGATTGACAACGCGGCGCACCTCGGCGGCCTTGTCGCCGGGGCGGTGCTCGCCTTGTTCGTCGGCTACAAGCGTCCGCATCAGGAGCCGCGCGTCGCCGTCGCGTGGCACGCTCTACAGATCGCGGCGCTCGTGCTCGTCGTCGTCAGCTTCACGATGGTCGCGCTGCGCTTCAACACCGACTCTCCGATTGTTGATAACGCGGCGGAGCAAGCGCCGCTCGTCGACGAGCCGCCCGTCGTGAC
>JBPCPQ010000095.1:0-2639 GCA_050999015.1 Pyrinomonadaceae bacterium
CGCACCGACTTGTTATCGTTCGGACTGATCGCCACGAGCGTAACGCCTTTACCCCGGTAGTCGTTGACGAGTTGTTTGATTCTTTCCTCGTAAGCCTGCGCCGTTGGGCAGTGGTTGCAGGTGAAGACGACGACCAGCACTTTCGCTTTCGCAAAGTTCCGCAGACGGTGAATGCGCCGGTCAACGCCGCGCAAAGCGAAGTCCGGCGCCGCGCTGCCAATCTGGAGCGTCTGCACCGGCTTCGTGTCCGCCCCGGCACAGAGACAGGAAATTAACAACATCATCAGAGTCATCGGGATTTTTTTCATCGCGCTACTTCCTCCTGTAAAGAGATGATCGGACGGGCGGAGATGTCGCGTCGGGAACCCGTTGCCGGGTAATCTCAGCCGTAGAGTCGAACCGCTTCCATTTCGCCTGACTCTATTACACCGCGCGGGAAAGTCAAGAGGGATTCATCCGCTGCGTCGGCAGCTCTTAGCTCAGCTTCTTCAAGACGTCCCGCCATCTTCGGCGTGCTCAATTACTTCATCGGCATCGTCTTCCTCCCCAGACTCCTGCGCGACTACTTGTTCGGTCTCCTCGACCACGCGGCGCACCGACAAGCCGCGCATCACAAGGAACAGAATGCCGAGCGCCGTCCACACGACGACGCGCGCTTTGCGCACAATCGCGAGCGTCACGCCGCTCCCGACACCGAGTCCGAGCGCGCCCGTCAGCATCCCTGTGCCCGCTTCATCAACGCCGACGCGCAGCGGCACGAATTTGAAGACGACGTTGATCATGCGGTTCACGGTCTCGAGGACGAACGCCGTCAGAAGCGTCGGCGCGGTGTCGCTGATGAAGTAGAGCGTGACGTAGACTTCGGCGACGCCAGCCACATGGAAGCACGATTCGAGCAACAAAATCGGCACAAAGCGTGAGCGGTTGCGCGCATAAAAACCGTAGACGCTTTCTTCCATTGCGCGAACGCGCCCGCGCCGCTCCTCCGTCAGCGCACGCCGCCCGATGCCACGCCGGTGCATCCCGTCAATCGCGCGGCTCATGAATCTCCACTGGAGCCGCATCACGAATAGCGCCGCCAGCACGATGCCGCCGCCGCCCGCGAGCGCGCCGACGCTCGTCCAGCGCAACGCCTTCGGCAGCGGGTAGCTCACCAGTAGCGCGAGGGCGCCGACGAAGATCATCGCCGCGACCGACAGACTGTAGAAAATGTATTCGACCGCGAGCGCCGATAACCCGGCGACGAGCGGCACGCCGCGTTCGCGCACCAGCATCGCCTTCGCCGGCTCACCGATAACCATCCCGAACGGCACGACGTTGCCGACGGCGTCGCCGGTCATAAAAGCCGCGAACGCATCTTGCAAGCGCAGACGGTGCGGCGGCTCGACGCAGAGCGTCCACGCCAGAGAGCGCACCACTGGGCGCACGCCGGAAGCCAGTAGAACCAGAAGGAAGCCCGCGCCGAGCCGCCGCATACCGTCTGCGATTTCGGCGACTCCGGCGCGGCGCACGAAGTAGAAGAACAGCGCAACGCCGAGCGCGGCGAAGACGACACCCGCAGGCGCGAACTTCCGCGCGGCTTTTTTTCTTTCCGAAGTTACCCTCATGCAGAAATCGACAGCCCCATCAAAACATCGTGGTGCGATTCTTCCTTTTGCCAATTCCGCCGCACCCTCGCCGCCCGTCATTTGTCACCGCTTTCGTGAGTTGACCACAAGCGCGCCGATGAGCGATGCTACAGCTTAAAATCTTTATCCCGAATTTTCATTGAGTGACATAACTATGAGCCAAACATCACCGGCGGAAGTCCTGAGCGGCACGCCTCTGACGGTCTTCTCCGAAGACGAGGACATGTTTCGCGCGAGCGTGCGCGAATTTGCCGAGGGTGAGATTCGCCCGCGCGTTGAAGAAATGGACGAGCATCAGAAGCTCGACCCGGCAATCATCAAGCATCTATTCGACCTCGGACTGATGAGCATCGAGACGCCCGAAGAGTATGGCGGCGCGGGCGCGTCGTTCTTCACGGCGATCATCGGCGTCGAAGAACTTTCGCGCGTTGATCCGTCGGTCGGCGTAATGATGGACGTGCAGAACACGCTCGTCAACAACGCCTTCATCCGCTGGGGAAACGCCGAACAGAAAAAGAAGTATCTGCCGCGACTCGCCGAAAGCGCGGTCGGCGCTTACGCCCTCAGCGAAGCCGGCTCCGGCTCCGACGCTTTTGCGATGAGCACACGCGCCGTGGACAAAGGCGATCACTACGTTCTGAACGGACAAAAACTTTGGATCACAAACGGCAACGAGGCGGAAATCTTCGTCGCCTTCGCCAATGCTGACCCGGAAGCGGGTTATCGCGGAATCACCGCCTTCGTCGTCGAAAAGAGTTTCGAGGGTTTCATCGTCGGGAAGAAAGAGAACAAGACCGGCATCCGCGCTTCTTCGACGACCGAAATCATTTTCGACAATTGCCCTGTGCCGAAAGAAAACGTGCTCGGCGAAATCGGCAAAGGCTACAAGGTTTCCATCGAAACTTTGAATGAGGGACGCATCGGCATCGGCGCGCAGATGATCGGTCTCGCGCGCGGCGCGTTCGACGCGGCGCTCAACTACACCGGCGAGCGCACGCAGTTCGGCAAACC
>JBPCPQ010000065.1:0-3448 GCA_050999015.1 Pyrinomonadaceae bacterium
GATTGATTTCCTGCGCTACCTCGGTACGCAACGCAGCCTTCTGCGCGCCGAAGGCGCGGCGCGCGTCGAAGTGCCTTTCGAATTAGCTAACAACCGCCCGATCATCAACGTCCGCGTCAACGGGTCGAAAGAGTTGTTGCGGTTTGTGATTGATACAGGCGCGGGGATGTGTGTCTTGTCGGACACGGCGGCGGCGCGCATCGGAGTGCGGGCGGTGGCGCGCGGCGGCAACGCGCGCGCGGTCGGCGGCGGCGGGCGGTTTGAGATTTTGTACGGGTTCCTTCAATCGCTCCATTTCGGCGATGCCCGCGTCGAGAACGTGCCGATCTACATCCGCCCGTTCACCAACACTCAGGAAAAAGTGGATGGCTACGTCGGGCTTTCGATCATCGCCAAGTATCTTTCAATTCTTGATTACCAGTCGCGCGTGATGACGCTGATGCGCGACGGAGAGCGCGCCATCGTTGACGTGGCCGCGACGCCGCCCGGACTGGAGGTGCCTCTCCGCACCACTTCGAGCGGCTTCTGGAGCGGCGAGGTGCAGGTTGACGGCATCGAGAAGCCGTTGAATTTTATTATGGACACGGGTGCCAGCATCTCGGTCGTTTCCGAGGCGCTCGCCGAGCGCGAGGAGATGAACCGCTACGCACAGCAGACGAAGCTGAAAGTTTACGGCGCGGCGGGTGTATCTCACGATGTTCAGATGCTTCTGCTGCCGCGCATCACGCTCGGCTCGCAGGCGCGCAAGAACGTCCCGGCGGCAGTGCTTGATCTCAACCCGATTAACGAGACCTCCGGGTTCGAGCAGACCGGCATCATCGGCGGAAATGTCCTGCGCCACTTCCGCGTCACCTTCGACTTCCAGCGCGCCGTCGTCCGGCTTGACCCGCCTCGCCCGCCTGCGCCCCCGGCGAATCCCGCCAGCCAATCATTCGTCGGCAGGCCGCAGTCATGAAGCAAAGTATTTATCTTGAGACTTCCGTGATCGGCGCCTACCTTGATAACGGCGAGCCGTTTCGCCGTGACCTGACGATTCGTTGGTGGGAGCACGAGATGTCCGAGTATCGCGCCGTCGTGTCGCCGCTCGTCGGGCGCGAATTAGAGCGCGTTCCCGAACCGCACCGCACCGGCTACTTGAAGCTGGTCGCGCCGCTCGAGCAGATCGAGTTGACGGACGAAGCGACGATTCTGGCCGAGGGCTACATCTCGCGCGGCATCTTTCATCGCAAGTTCATCGCCGACGCGCTTCACGTCGCCGTCGCTTCGTTTCATAAAATAGATTACCTTGTGACATGGAACTTCGGACATCTGGCGAACGTCCGCCGCCAGGCGCGCATTCGCCTCTTCAACACGGCCGCCGGCTTCTACGTGCCGATGATCGTCACGCCCGAGTTTCTGGTCAGCGAATCGTGAACGGATAGAAACCATCACGGATTCACAATTCACAATTCACAATTGACGATTTACGATTTACTATTGACGGGACATGTATCGCAAACCAAAATTTCTGGAAGTGCTTCACGGGATACGCGAAGAAATGTCGCGCGAGGCCGACTACGACGTCGAGTTGTTCAGCGAGATGGTGCGTTCGGGACAGCGACCCGAGTACGGCCCGGAACGCAATGTTCGCGGATTCAGGAGCCGCGCGCCGCGCGCCGACGAACAAAGACCGAAAGCCGTCGCCTCCGCCGCGCGGCAGAAAAGAACTAGTACAAAGTGATGAGTGATGAGTGATAGGTGATGAGTAAAGAAGACACTGCTTGTACTCATCACCTATCACTCATCACTATAGGTTTAGTTATGGACGAGATGTTTGAAGCCATCGGGTTGGAAGTGCCGAGCGAGAAAGATTTCAATCATCTCGCGGAGCGTGCGGGCGATCAGGGGGAAGCGACCCAACTGCCGCGACGCGGGGCGGTGCTGCACGGGCGCTGCTGGAAACTGGGCGAGGGGCTGGAGGTTTGGACGGTGCTTTACGAATCGGGCACCGGCGATGTTTTTTATGCCGACTGTCGGCCCGGTTTTCGCGCCCGCTACGCGCAGAGCATCAGCCCGTGGGTGCTCACCGAGTACGACGAAGACGGCGAGGCCATCGTGCATGGCTACTGTGACAGTACCGAAACGGAAGTGCTCTTTGAGCTACAGAATCTGACCGAGATTGGCCCCGAAGGCTTTCGTGCGCAGGAACTGCACGTCGGGTTATGCGGGTTGGCCTACCGCTCGCGCGTGTGCGCGAAAGAGGAGCGCGTGCGCTGGCAGCCGCTCGAGGAATCCGCGCCGGCGCGCGCCGCTCACGAAAACGACTGGAGTTTGTGCGGGCGTGTCGTTTCCTTCAAGCCGCTCCGCAATCCGCTGTCGGGCAGCGAATTGTACTGGGTCTATCTCGATCTCGAACGCTTCAAGCTCGAAGTTCTGATCAACCGGCGGACGCTTCGCGGCGGCAAGCTGGCAGTCGGCGCGACGCTCGCCGCCGAAGTCTGGTTGCAGGGCCACATCCTTGATCAACGCGCGCTCCTCTCGCGCTACGAAGGCGTAGACGCCTCCTACTCGAAGGCCGCCCTGTGGTCACACCTGAAACGGAGAAACTAAAGCAGAGGTCAGAGGTTAGAGGTCAGAGGTCAGTGCAGACGGCTTGTCTCCTACTAACCTCTGACCTCTAACCTCTGACCTCTTTCCAATGATGAAACGCTTTGCCATCTCCCTCCTAATCGTCGTCGTTGTTGGCGCTGCGGGTCTTTATTTCTTCAATCGTTTCTGGGTTCACCGCTACGACGAATTAATTGCTCGTCAGGCGAAGGTCTATCGGCTCGATCCTGCTTTGGTGTGGAGCATCATTTACGAAGAGACATACTTTAGTCCGTGGAAGATCGGCGAGGATGAAGAGGTCGGGCTGATGCAAGTGACGCCGACTGTCGGGCGCGAATGGGCGGCGGAGACCGGCATCCGCGAGCTTGAGCGGCAGATGTCGCTCGACGCGGTCGCGGCGCTCCGCGACCCCGAACGCAACATTCAAGTCGGCTGTTGGTATTTGGAAAAGATTTCAAAGTCGTATCGTGACACGCCCGGCGCCGAAGCGCGCATGGTTGCCGCCTACAACGCCGGCCCAAGCCGCGCCGTTGAATGGAACCGACCCCCCGCCGGCTCCCCGCCTCTTTCAACGGAACAATTCATCGCACGCATTGACATCGCCTCGACGCGGGCTTACGTCTCCAACATCCTCGCCCGTTACCGCGAACTACAGAAGGCAGTAGGCAGCGAGCAGTAGGCAGCGGGCAGCGGGCAGCAGGCAGTAGGCAGAGGGCAGTCTGAAGAGAATTTCAAATCTCAAATTTGAGATTCGTAGCAGTTTCTATCGCTTCTAAGAAAAGCATTCCGCCACGAGTGAACACAAAGCGACACGACGTAAGCCGTTAGTAGCAACCGCCGTGGTAACAATCGCTGTGGTTTT
>JBPCPQ010000299.1:0-15441 GCA_050999015.1 Pyrinomonadaceae bacterium
CTCATGGTTTTCTCTTGAAGAGAGTTTGTAGTCGGAAAAGACGGGAGAGGCGCGTCCCTGGGAGTGGCTGATGAACGAGAGACGGGCTGCGACTGTGCGCGGCCAACTGACACCGCCGCCACGCACAGTCGCAGCCCCTTATTCTTACTGTTTGCCGCTTGATCGTTTGCCGCTCTTCAGGTTGACGTAGTGCGTCGGAGACTCAGGCACCAGCGTCACATCGCGGCTTGTGTCGCACCCGCCGTTCGGGTCATCGCTGTTGAGCGCGTCGAGGACGCCTGCCAGCTTCTCCAAATCAATCCGCCTCCCCGCACGGGCCGCCCACTCCGCCTGCCCCAGCAGTTCCTGAAGCGTCGTCTCGGCGCTAATCTGCGCGCCGTTGCTCAACTCGAGGGCCGCGAACTGCGCGCCGTAGCAACCGAGCGTGCTGCGCATCACTTCCCGACGCCGCTCGCCGACGAGGTCTGCCGCGAGCATGCTGAGTTGCATTGCGACGTACTCGCGGTTGAAGCTCTTGACCGCAGAGTTGCCGCCCCTTAAGGCTTGGCTGAGGGCATAGACGTTGCGGGTGCTGACCGGCGTTGCAATGCCCGAAATCCAGACCTCACCTTTCGGCAATCCCCCCCACAGATTGTTCGAGTAATACTCTGGCGAGCGGAAGCAGTTCGTTTCGCAGGCGGGCGGCTTCGCGCACTTGACGTTAATGACGCGCGACGAGTCGGTGACTTCGTAAGGTTTACCCTTGCCGACGGTGACGAAGATTTGGTGCTCGCCGCAACTGTTGGAGCGGAACGGCACTTTGACTTCGTGCGCATCTCGGGCGCGGATGTGCGGGATGCGCTCGGCGTCGAAGGCTTTGCCGCCTTCGCCTGGGTCGCCGTCGTAGAAGACGACGCTCACGCCCGACGCGCTTCGGGCGCGGGTGCGCAACAGCGCCGAGACTTCGGTCGCCTGACCTTGTGCGACTTTGCGCTCGGAGACTTTGACTTGGCCGAGGCGCACGTCGCCCGCTTCATTCTGCACCGGCGACTTCGCTTAGGCGCTCGACGGGGCGAAGACGTAGAACGCGGATTTGTAGAAGCCGACGTTGTTGCTGAAGGAGACGGTCTTCGTGGTGTTGGTGTTGTCGGTGATGGTGGTGGTTTCGACGGGCACGTCGGAGAGCTTGGTCAGCGCGCCGGGGATCGCGGTCAAGCCGTGGTTGGCGATCTCGGGCGCGAGCGTGCCGTCCGCCTTCTCGGTCCACACCACGACCCAGAAGACGAGGGACTTGCCCTGATAAGGCGTCGTGTCGAAGTTCGTCTTGGCATAGACGTAGTTGAGGTCGGCGCCGGGGTCGGTGCTGAAGGGCGGGATCGGGGCGAGCACGTCTTCGCCGATCAGGAAGCTGTCGCCGGCCGAGCTGTTGTTCGAGTTGTTCCACTCCTGGCCGTAGAAGCGGGCGTGCACTTTGCTGCCGTCGTTCATCGCCGTGAGGCTGAAATTGTGGACGCGCGCCTGGAGTGTCAGTTTGTCGCCTGCTTTCGCCGTTTCGAGCTGCGGCCCCTGGCCCGGCGACCTGGCGTTGGAGATGAAGAAGCCGCGCATGTTGTGGAACTCGCTCAGCCACGGGTTGTCGGGCGACGACGGGGCGAGATTGACGCAGTCCATCTGCGAAGAGCCGGTGCCGGTCGCGCGGCAGTTGGCCGGGACGGGGTCGGTCAACCCCGGCGTCGTGACGACCCAGCGCGTCGGATGGTTCAAGGCCACGTCTGGCGCGGTGGTGTAGGCTTGCTTCCACCAGCCGCCGGCGTTGCCGTCGAGCGGGTCCACGACGAAGGCGGTCTGGAGCAGGCCGGAGGTCTTGATGTCGCCTGTGAGCGGGACGTTATCAATTGACCCGTTAGCCTCCTTATGCCCGAAGATGTACGGCGTGACGCTATACCCGTAGTTGAATGGGTCGGCGAACGTGCCCGGCTTGCTGATGCCGATGCCGTTAGACTGGCTGAGGTCGGTCGAAGACTTGTTGAGGCTGCTCAAGCCGTAGCTTCCGCTAATGTCGAGGTCGGCACTAAAGCTGGCGGCGTCTACGCCTTCCGCGCCCCATGAGGACGAGACGGAGAGATCATTCTCGAACGAGTAGTTTTGTTTAAAGCTCGACGATTGGCTGGTCGAAGACCCATTCGACCAACTCGTCTTTTGCGTTAGTTGGCTCGTGTCCGTGAACCACGTCTGGTCAGACGAGAGCTTGTCGAGGTCGGGGACGATCTGCTGCAACTGCGAGTAGCTGCCGGGATAGGAGAGCACGTTGCCGTATTCCCAGGTCGGCTGATACCACTCGAGCTGGCTGCCGGCGATGGTGTTGTTGGAGATTTGTTCGGGGCCCGACAGCGCCATGGTGAGTGGCACTTTCTCGCTGCCCTGACAGTTGGGCTTCGAGGCCGGGCAGACCGTCTGACCGATCACCGGATAAACCCAGATGTTGAAACGCGTTTCGCTGTATGAGACTTGATCGGAGAGGCCGGTCTTCTGCGAGATGTCTACATCCAGCTTCTGATAGCTGCCGTTTTCATTCTCGGTTGAGCCTTTCAATTTCTGCGCCGCTGTGAACGTGTCCGTGACGGTAGACTCGTCTAGCAGCGGGACGCCGAAGGTGCCCGAGCCTTCGACTTTCTCTTGCGCGCTGAACGTCCAACTGGTGGTGTGTGTGGTGGACGAGCTTGTGGTTGACGAACTGTCGAAGTCGAAGAAGGTGTTGAAGCCCTCGGGGACGGCGCTCAGGTTGAGCACTGACTGCGCCGTCGCGTTGACGGGGACCATGAAGTCAACGTGCATCGGGGGCGCGGCGATGACGGCCGTCGGCTGCGCCGTGCCTTCGATGATGATCTTCGTCGGCTCGCCGAGGACGAGCGAGCGCCCCTGGGTGTCTCCGGCGGATATCTGGATACGACTCGCGCTGCTCACCGCGCCCGGTAGTCCGACATTCGGTCCGGGGTGCGAAAGTGCGAAGCCGTTCTGTGGATCAACGTTATAGAGCTGCACGCTTTTGTCGCCGTAGCCGCAACTGCCATAGACGAGGGCTAACTGGAGGTCGGGGTCGCGCGCCGACCCGGATGTTCCGTCGGGGGTTCGGCGGTCAAAGTTCCCCACCGCGAAGTCGAAGCCGCAATCCTGATCGCTGAACTCCCACAGCTTATTTCTCTTGATTGACAGGTCCTTCGGATCAACTTGATCTACTTCCAGCCACTTGGTGTTCTGGCCTCTGCCCTGCTGCTGTGGCTCCCCCCACCAGGCAACCATCACCGCCAGTTGGTCGTACTGGCTCGCCCAGTCGAACCGCCCCGTCTGGACTTTGATCACCGTGTTCTCGTTATTCGGCGTGGTGCGGGTGTCGAGAGTCGGTCCCTTTTGCGCTTGCAAAGAGGAATCGAAATCTATCGCGAACAACTTGACGCTGTTGCTGGCGGGGTAATAACCGTCGTCTGTGAAGTACATTAAGGCGAGCTGATCGTGCGGCTCATCCGTGAACCGTCCCGCCGACATCGAAACTTTTTTAACGCGCGGGATGTTCAGGGTGGAGTGAGATTTTTGGGTGACCTCTAAGGTCTGCGGGTTGACCGAGTAGATGTACAACTCGACGCTGCCGCCCTTTATCGAGATGCCGGCGATCTCCGGTCGTCCGTCACCGTCGAAGTCGCCAGCCGTCATGGCGTCTATCAAGTTCTGCGGGTCTTGATACTCCGTCCCGAACCTTAGACCGACGTTGGGATCGAAGCCGTTCACGTCGCCGGCAGAGAAAGCCGTCATCCCGTAGTAGTTTTCGGTAGAGTAACTCATGATCCCATCGGCGTATCCGTCCCCGGTGAAATCCGCTAACTCTAAAGCCGCAACCGAGTCGATGGTTTCGGTTAACGGAACAGGTAGCTGATCCTTGATGGTGGAACCTCCGCTGGCGACGATCACATCGATATTATAGCTGCCGGCTCTATAAGCCGCGGACACTGAAACGTCCGAGGACATATTGAACATTCGTCCGGGCTTGGGACCCACGAAGCCTAAAACACTCGTGTCCAGCAGAGTATCGTTCCCCGGGAAGTAGGTGGCCTTCGAGTCTGCCGTTTGGAGGGTGTACTGCTGCACGAAGTCGGTATTAAGGTTCGCGTTAATCACGACATCATCGGTGCGCAGCACGTGGCGTCGTCCGCTCAGGATGTCATCAACCTTGCTGTAGTCGGGAGTAGGGCCGGGCGTCGGCGTCGGCGTCGCCTGCGGGGAGGCGGCCTGCGCCGCTCGCTCTCTGGCTCCGCTCACGCACAACGCGATGACGGCGATTGCCAAGATGGCAGAGATGATCAGAGCGCGGCGGCCCGCGACGCGCCCGAAAGTAGCCTTTGCATGTCCAATACTTTTACGCATTTCGATTCTCCTTAAATCAAATCAACGCCCTTGAGATTTACCTTCGTTTTCGTTTGGTGAGCGGAGCGCGAGCAATCTCGGCGAACCGGGGTCGGTGCTTTCACCGTGCGGCCCGCAGCAGCCCGCGCAAATCGAGCAGATTCTCCTTGAGTACGTAGCCGCACGCGCCCGCCCGCCGCGCCGCCTCGCGCAACTCCGCCCCGTCGTAGCTCGTCACGATGATGACCTTCGCCGCGCCGTCCATCGCCCTGATCGCTCGCGTCGCCGTGATCCCGTCCAACGCTTTCATCTCGATGTCCATCAACACCCAATCGGGTTGTGAGCGGGTGTAGGCCGCGACGGCTTCCGCGCCGTCCGCGCATTCGGTGATGTCTTCGGCGAGGTCTGAAAGCATCCGCCTCATCAACCGGCGCACCTGCGGGTTGTCCTCGACAATCAGCAGTCTCATAGCCGCCTTCGCTTTTTCTTTAGCTTCTGTCAATTTCGTTATTATCGGAGGGAAGTGCCGGGCCGGGTATCGGTGAGGTCGCCTATTTCGGGGGCGGTGCGGTCACCTATTCTCTATGGGTGGGAATACCTATGCCAGTGCGTGACTGACGAGTGCGATGTTTGAACTTGGGAGTAGGCGGGACGCTTTTCAGGTGACGCTATCGCGGCAGGCACTTGCGTGCGACCGGCGACAAACCGGCGAAAGAGCACCCGTGTCAGTACCGCCTGCGATAGCGGGTGAGCCGTCGCGCCGCCGAGACCTGCCCAGCATTGCAGGCGGTTCTGACCTTGAGCGCACCCAACCGCAAGCCGCTTCAATCCAAGCACGCGGGATCGGCACAGGGAGGAACAAGGATGGACAAAGCGAAGCCACGGGAAAGGGGGGAAAAGGGAAGGGGGAAAGGGCGACGGCGGCGCGTCTTCCCTTTCCCCGTTCCCCCTTCTTAGAGCAGTTCGGACTTGTGCGCGATGGCGAATTTGACGAGCGCGTTGAAGCCGCGCAAGTCCAGCTTCTCGCAGATGTGCGCGCGGTGATGCTCGACGGTGCGCGGGCTGATGAACAACTCAGCGGCGATTTCGCGGCTGGTCTTTTCTTCGGCGATCAATTTGAGAATACGCTTCTCGGCGGGGGTGAGATCATTGATGGTCGGTTTCTGCTCGACGAGTTCGGCAGCGCGATTCGCGCGGTTGATCGCGTAGGTGGACAATTCCGGGCTGATGAAGTTGCGCCCCGCGGCCACGGCACGGATGGCACCCACGATTTCGGTGATCGCGCCGTCTTTGAGGACGTAGCCCGAAACACCCTCGTCGAACGCCGCGCGGAAAATCGCTTCGCTGTTGTGCATCGTCAGGAGAATCAATTTGACGTCGAGCCTCGCTTCCCGCACGGCGCGCGCCACCGCGAAGCCGTCTTTAACGGGCATGTCGAGGTCGAGCACCGCGACGTCCGGGCGCAGCTCAATGATACGCGCGACCGCCACCTCGCCATTCTCCGCCTCGCCGATGACTTGTAACTGCGCGTCGCGTTCGATGACCTTCTTCAAACCTTCGCGCAGCAGCGGATGATCGTCCGCGATCACGATGCGAAGTTGCTTCATCGTGTCCCCCCGTTTTTGAGAATCACCTCGACAATCGTTCCTTGTCCCGGCGCGGAGCGCACCGCCAGGTGGCCTTTGAGGAGGCGCACCCGCTCGGCCATGCTGGTCAGCCCGAAGCCTCTTTTGTCCGCCGTCGCGGCGGCTTGCGAATCGAAGCCCCGGCCGTTGTCGCAGATCGTGAGGCGCACGCCCTCGGCCTCGCGCTTGAGCGTCACCCGCGCTTCGCTGGCGGCGGAGTGTTTGACAAGGTTGCTGATCGCTTCCTGCGCGACGCGGTAAAGATTCATCTCCGCCTCGCGCGGCAGCGCGCCGTCGAGTTGATCTAGTTCCGTCGTGAAGCGCACCCCGGAAACCTGTGCGACGCGATTCACCATTTCCTTGATCGTGTCGGCGAGGCCGATGCGTTCTAAATGGTACGGCCCCAAATTGTAGGCGATCTCGCGGACTTCTTTGATGGCCTGTGCGGCGGTGGCGTTAATCTCGTCGAATTCTTCCCTCGCCGGCGCTTCGGCGTCGAGACGCCCGGAGCCTAAGAGCGCCCAGTTGCGGATGATGACTAAGCTTTGGCCGAGCGAGTCGTGCAACTCGGCGGCGATGCGTCGGCGCTCACCTTCCTGCGAAGCAATCAACTGCCGCGCGAAGGCTTCCTGCGCGTGGTGCGCGCTTCGCAGTTGGGCGACGCGGTACTGATAAGCCAACAGGGCGAGACCGACGACGCCGAGCGCGACGAGCGACACGAACCACCATGTCCGGTAAAACGGCGGCAGCACGATGACCTTCAGACTTTTGCCTTCGGTGTTCCACACGCCGTCGCTATTCGCGGCCGTGACGGTGAACGTGTACTCCCCCGGCGGCAGGTGCGAGTAGTAGGCGGTGCGGCGCCCGCCGGCCTCAACCCAGTTGCGGTCTAACCCGTCCATCTTGTAACGAAAGCGTATCTGCTCCGACTTGATGAGGCTCAAACCTGTGTAATGAACTTCTAAATTTTCCTGCCCGGGATTAATTTTCAACTCGCTTGTGTACTCCGCCGGCTGGTTGTCGAGTTGACATTCTTAGATCACGACCGGCGGCGGTGCCGGATTGATTTTCACCGAGCGCGGATCAACCACCGCCACCACTCCGTCCTGCGTCGGAAACCAGAGCCGCCCGTCACGCGCTTTGAAGCCCGACGGCTGGAAGCCGCCGGTGCAGTCTATGTTCAGCATCCCGTCCGCTTTCCCGAAGTGCGTGCTGGTGACGAAGGACGCGCGCCCCTCGGCGAAGTCATTCAGTTCCTGTTTGCGCAGCCGGTAAATGCCGCGCGCCGAGCCGATCCAGAAGTAGCCATGGTCGTCTTCGAGAATCTGGTTGACCTCGTTGGTGAAGAGGCCCTCGCGGGTCGTGTAGCGCGTCAGCTTCCAATTCGCCGCGTCTTCGCGCAAGCGATACAACCCGCCGTCGTAAGTCCCGACCCAGATCGTCCGCTCGCGGTCTTCGTAAAGCGTGATGACGCGGTCTGACGACAGGCCGTCGCCCTGCGTCCAGTTCCTGAATTTTCCGTCCTGCCAGAGCGACACTCCGCCGTAGCCGCCGAGCCAGAGCCTGCCGGCGGCATCTTCAAGCAGCGTCTTGACGTGGGCGCTGGCGAGTCCGTCGGCCACGTCGTAATGCTTCAGTTGCCCGTCGTCACCCAACTGATACAGCCCCGTCTGCCCGCCGAACCACAGACGCCCCGCGCGGTCGCGGCGGATGACGTCCACGCGCCCTTTGATCCGCGCCGACAAGTCACGATCAACGCGCAACACGCCGTCGCGCAGCCGGGCGATGCCGTGTTTGAAAGTGCCGACCCAGAGCGATCCGTCGCGATCTTCGTAAAGCGCGGAGAGGTCTGTCGGGCCTGTTGACTCGGCCAGCGGAAAGTGCGTGAAGCGTCCGTCGGTGTAACGCATGAGGCCGGACTCGCCCGCGCTCACCCAAGTGTTGCCGGCGCGGTCTTCCATCAGCGGGTAAACGTAGCGTTCCCGCGCGCCGCCCGGCAGTTGGAGAGCAGACACGACTTGTTCGATTAGCCGGAGCAAACCCTTATCGTAGGTGCCGAGCCAGATGTTCCCTTCACGATCCTCGAAGACCGTGCGATTCCATGTGAGACTGTGGGGCGGCGCTTCCGATTGCTGGCTCCGGCTTTGTCCGGGAACGTCGTCGGCTCGATCCTCAAGGAGTTTTTGCAGCGGCAGTGTTTCAGACTGCCCGTCCTTCCACAGAGTAATCCGGTCGGCCGTGTCGCTCGTCCACAGTCGCCCCTGACGATCCTGATAAAATGGCTGCTGCTGATCCGGCAGGACGCCGAAGCCGCTCAATTGATTGGCCTCGACGCAGTAATACTCGTGCGGGCGCTCCAGCATTCCGTACCAGAGTCGTCCGAGCGAGTCCTCGATGACATAACGCAGCAGGCGGGGCGACGAATCAATTGTTTGCGGCGAGAACGGAAACTGCTGCCACCCGCCATTTTTGAAAACCCGCCACCCGCCGGCGTCGCGCTCCCATGCGCCGGTGTAGTATCGGTCGTAATAATCTTCTTTCGACCAGACCAGATTTTTGAGCGTCGTCCCCGGCGTCGGCTCGACCTTCATCATTTTCTCGCCGCGCCACACCGCAATGCCCTGATCGGTATAAACCCAGATCGCCCCGGCCTCGTCTTCGTCAATCCGCTCGACGCGATTGCCCGGCAACCCATCCTTCGTCGTCCAATTCGTGAAAACGCCATTGTGATACCGCAGCAGTCCGCCGTCTTCAGTGCCCGCCCACAGATTGCCCGCTCGGTCTTCGTGCAGCGCGCTGAACCGGCTGCCGGTGATGCCGGGGCTGTTGCTTTTATCGAAGACGGTGAGGCGCACGCCGTCGAAGCGCACCAGCCCCGAAGAAGTCGTCATCCATAAATAGCCGTTGCGCGTCTGGCGGAGCGCCCAGATCGAGTTGCTAGGCAGTCCGTTGTCCGTCGTCCACGAATCGAAGCTGTATTTGACCGGGGCCGCAGACACAGCGTGACAGAGGAAAGCGAATAGCCATCCGGCGTAAACAATCCAGCGACTTATCATGACGCGACTCGACGTGAATACCAAACGCGGCAGCATGGATTTCCCCGGCGCGAATGATCGCCGCCCGCCCCCGGCGATGCGTGTGGCGGTCGGCTGAATTTGTCGGCGCATGTCGTCGTTGTGATTTTTGTGTTGACTGATTTTTCCATTTTCGGCGTCCGCGCCATAAATTTCAATTCGTGCTCAATCTCACGGCGGCGAAGATCATCCGGCGGCTCCCCGCGCCTGCCTCTGTTTCACCGATGAAATTTTGTTCCATTTTCGCTTTGAGCGTGTTATAGTCCCCGCCGAGTTTGAAAGACTCCCTTCGGTTAGGGAAAAATAATTGTTCATGTCAGGCAGAGTCTTCTGTATTCAGGTTGAATGCCGGAACCGGCTTTAGAGGAGGAATGATCCGATGAGTAACGCGACGAAACCGAGAGTTAACCCGTTGAGCCGTCGTCCACGGCAGCAGCGGTTGGTGATGGCGGTCAGAGGCGGCGCCGGAACGGGCAAGAGTCATTTCATTCGCAGTATGTCCGAAGCTGGTTTGGGCCGTTTGTGCATTTTCGACGTGGAGCGTAAGTCGCGTCTTCTGAAAGGTGTCGGCACACAGTTCGACGGCTTGGAGATTGAACAACCGGACGAACTGCCGGAGTTTATTGACTGGGCGCTGTCCGGCGAAGGCCGCGAACAAAACTACGGCTGCTTCGCGCTCGATTCGTGGGCGGCTTACTTCAGCGCAAAGCACAGCGAGATGGTCGCGGCGGTGCGTGAGCGAACGGGCGATCACTTGGCACAACCGGGCGCGGAAGAACTCGCCGCCGATCAGATGATCCTTCAAGGCGTGCTGCGCCGCTTGTGCATGGAGAGCGGCAAGTCGGTCGTGATTGTTGACCAGATTCCGGCGAAGGGTAAGGAAGCGAAAGAGGATAACGAAGTCGGGCGCGTGTTGCCGATGACGGCGAGCGGTCTCGAATACTTCGTGGACGTGATGGTCGAAGTCTCCATGCAGGAACGTGCGGGCGAGATTACGCGCGTCTTTCAGGTCGTGAAGAGTAACAGTCCGGCCTTTGAGGTCGGCTTTGAATTAACGGGCGACGTGACCTTCAAAGATTTTCTCGGCCTCATGAAGAACGAGGGCGCGACCGAGTTGCCGCTTGAGACTCCGAAATCTTCGACCGTGCCGGAGACGCTCGAAGAGAAGCCTTCGCCGCTCAGCATCGTCGCGCCGCAGATGACGATCCAAGAGCTAATCTCAAAAGCCGAGTCGCACGGCTTCAAGGTCGCCGACATCGTGACCGGCGCGAAGGTTTATCACAACCAGTCGAACATCTACCGCTTAGCGCCGGAGCAGATTGCCGACCTCGACCGCCGCATCACCGCACGCATCGAAAAGACGAAAGCTCAGGGAGGCATGGAGTCGAACCAAGCAACGCAGGAAGAGACGAGCGAGCCGCAGAAATCGCAGGCCGCGCGCGGCCTCAAGCGGGCGTGAGACCCGCATCTTTCATCCGCTAGAGCACCTCGCGTTTTCTCTCTTGAGGCCGACAGCTAATTGTCGGCCTCGATATATTTTTAAGATCATGGCGTGACGCAGAGAGAGGCTGTGAGCGCCGCGCGTTAGCAAGGGCGTTTTTACGGCGCTTCATAGACGCCCTCCCTCACGGTCGGGCTTCCAACTTGCCTCCCCAGATCGAGCTAACATCTATTTTCGCCATGTCCACATCATTGCACTTGTCTTTCAGGCGACTCACCCGATAAATTATCCGCGCCAAGAAGTAACATCTCATCTTCAAATTTAGAGGGGTAGAAAAATGACCTACGTTGTGACGGAATTGTGCGTGGATTGTAAATACACCGACTGCGCGGCGGTTTGCCCGGTCGAAGCTTTTCACGAACTCCCTGATCGGCTCTATATCAACGCTGAGACGTGCATTGACTGTGACGCCTGCGTGCCCGAATGCCCGGTCGAAGCGATCTTTGCGGACTCAGCCGTCCCCGAGCAGTACGAGCACTGGACGCAGATCAACATTGACGAAGCGCCGAAGTACCCAATCATCAGCGCCAAGATTCCCGCGCTCTACGGCCCGACGTGTACCGGCAAACCGGAGTGAGAGGAAGGGATGAGGGCGGAGGGATGAAGGATGAGTAAAACTAACTGCTTTTATTCATCCTTCATCCCTCCGCCCTCATCCCTTCGTTAGTCGTGCCGCAGGGCTTTCACCGGATCAATGCGCGCCGCGCGTGCCGCCGGATAGAGGGCGGCGATGACGGAGACGATCATTGCGAAGAGAATCGCGCTGAGCCAGAGGTAGGGTGGCAGCGAGAAGAAGTTGATGAACGGTTCGCCGCGCGGTTCGAGAAGAAATTTGTAGACGAGGCGGTTCGCCACCCCGTCAATGCCCCACGCGGCGAGAGCGCCGAGGACGCCGCCCGTTAATCCGATAACCGCCGCCTCGACGAAGAATATCAATTTAATCTCCAGGTCTTCCGCACCGATGGCCTTCATGATGCCGATCTCGCGCGTGCGTTCGAGGATGGACATGATCATCGTGTTGGCGATGCCGAACGACGCGACCAAAAGCGAGATGCCGCCGAGCAGTCCGAGCGCCGCGTTGACGATCAGAAAGAACGTGCGTATCTCGTCCAATTCGGTGAACAAGCCGAAGACGTTGAAGCCGCGCTCGCGCAAACTTTCAACCACTCCCTTCATCGCCGCCGGATCGTGTACGCGCACCGTCGCCGCCTGATAACCTTCGGTCTCTTCAGCGGCGAGTAGGCCACTCTGGCGCGCGAGCCGGAGCGCGACTTGTTCCATCATCCCCTGATGACTCGCTCTCCAGGAGTTCGCTTCCGCGAGCGGAATGTAGATGTCCGCCGCCGGCATCACCCCGCGAAAGCGGCGGTTTCCGCCCGCACCCCGCTCCACCTCATCCTTCAACACGCCGACAATGCGAAACGTGCGCGCCGTGAGACCGCCTCTGCCCGGTTCATTTCCTTCCTCCGTTTCTTCGAGCGGCAGACCGAAGAAAGTCAGCGGTTCCTCACTTTCAATTTCGGCGCTCCCTTTTGCGCTTCGTTCTTCTGTTCCCTCCTTTTTACTCGCCGCGCGCTCCGGTGCGAGAAACTCGATTCTTTGGCCGACGGCCTCCGCAGGCCCTTTGAAGCCGTGTTCCGAAACGAAAGCTTCGTCCACCACGGCTTCATCAGTTGCGTTCGCGGCGATCATTTTGCCGGCGGCGAAATTTTGAAAGCGCGAGGCGCTGTTCGGCACGCGCACGCCGCCGACAGACGACTGCTGCACACGTTCGTTGGCGCGCAGGTACACGGTGAACCGCACCGTCGGCTCGATATAAGCGACGCCCGGAAGCGCGGCAATTTCCTCAATCGCTACGTCCGTCAGCGCGCGGTCTGAAGACCTCCGATTGCGGTCGCTGTCCCGCTTCTTCGCTTCGGTGTTCTTATTACCTTCGGCGTTCGGTTCAGCCCCCGCCGCTCGGTTGAGTTGCACCTCGACCAATCGGTTGAGGTCGCGCCCGTAAACCTGAATCTCGTTGAAAAGGTCGAGGGTCTTAAAGCGCTCGACGGTGTTACGTTGTAGCCCTAGTCCGAACGAGACCATTGTGACGATCATCGCCACGCCGACGATGACGCCCATCGTCGTTAAACCCGCGCGCAGTTTCGCCTCACGCAGATTTCTCACGGCCAAACGAAGGATGTCGAGAAAGCCCATAAGTTCAAGGTTCAAAATTCCTGATACCAAAGGAATTTGCAGTCATGCTCTGACGCCGCCCATTGACGAGACAATCAGGAATTTATGTGACCAATCGCCATGATACCGAAAGCCGTTTAAGCCACAGAAGGGTGAGCGCCGAGTTTCGTCCCGACGCCGCAGACGTTCTCTATACGGATGGAAGTAACGCATCGCATAGAATTTGCGGTCTTGATAATTCATAATGCGCGCCACGTTTCACACGTCGCACAGAATCCGTCCGTGCAGACGCTTTCAGGTTGGTAAGGTGGGTCGAGTTGGTGGGCTTCGGCTTGAGAATTCCTCGTCGACAAGAAAGGCTTTCGAGACGCTCTCTATACGATTTTTCGCCTCGCTTAACTGATTCGCTGTAGCATGATTAATCAATCGAAAAATATTTCGCCTCTTCGTGATGCACGATAATCGCGGAAGTGGATTGTTCAGGTTCGAGTTGAAACTCTTCGCTGAGCGTTACATCAATCCGTGAGGGGTCGAGCAAATCGAATAGCTTCGTTTGATCTTCGAGGTTCGGGCAAGCCGGGTAGCCGAAGCTGAAGCGTGAGCCTCGATAGCCTTGATGAAACAGCTTCGCCATACTCTCCGCGTCGCGTCCGGCAATCCTCAACTCCTCGCGGACGCGCTTGTGCCAGAACTCGGCGAGCGCCTCGGCGCTCTCGACGCTGAGACCGTGAAAGTAAAGATAGTCGCTGTAATTGTCGGACTTGAAAAGCTCGTGCGCGTACTCGCTCGCGCGGCGTCCGACGGTGACGAGATGAAACGCGACCACGTCCATCCGCCCCGACTCCTGCGCCGCGAAGTAATCGGCAATACACAGACGCTTGCCCGCCGGCTGGCGCGGGAACGTGAAACGCATCCGCTCGGTGCGCTCGTCGTCCTGATAAATCACGAGATCGTTGCCCGCCGATTGACACGGAAAGTAACCGTAGACGACGCGCGGCACGAGAAGATGCTCGCGCTTCGAGCGTTCTTTCAATTCCTCATAGATGGGTCGCACTTTGTCGGCGACGAGCGCGCGATACTCTTCTGCCGACCTGCGCCCCTGCTTGAATTGCCACTGTCCTTTGAACAGCGCCGTCTCGTTGACGAACGCGAACACGTCGTCAAGCGACACGTCCTCAACGACACGCGAGCCATAGAACGGGGCGGGCGGAATCTCGACATCAGCGCGCACGTCGGAGCGGCGGGTGTGCGTCGTGTCGCCGGAAGCATTTTTGGCGGCGCGCGGCCGTGCCGGTTTGCGAATGCCGAGCTTCGCTTCCTCACCGATTAAGTCTTCGGCATCTTCGTCAGCAGCATCAGCGATTGACTCAATCGTTGCGGCGACATTCATATTCACGTCGGCCTGCTTCGCGCCGTCACCGTTCCCGCCGCCGGTTAATTTGTCCATTAAGTGCAGGCCGTCAAACGCATCCTTCGCATAAAACAAGTCGCCGTGATAAATCGCCTTGAGGTCATCTTCGACGTAGCGCCGCGTCAGCGCCGCGCCGCCGAGCACGACCGGCACTTTGATGCCGCGCTCGTTCAGGATTTCGAGGTTGTCTTTCATAATCAGCGTTGATTTGACGAGCAGGCCGCTCATCCCGATGGCGTCGGCGTGGTGACTCTCAAACTCTCTGATGATGTTTTCGACGGGCTGCTTGATGCCGAGGTTGACGACGCGGTAGCCGTTGTTCGTCAGGATGATGTCCACGAGGTTCTTACCGATGTCGTGTACATCACCCTTCACAGTCGCTAAGACCATCGTCCCCTTTGCCGTCGCGCCGCCCTTCTTTTCCATAAACGGCTCAAGGAATTTCACCGCCGTCTTCATCACCTCCGCCGACTGAAGCACGAACGGCAATTGCATCTGCCCGCTGCCGAAGAGGTTGCCGACGGTCTTCATGCCGCCGAGCAGGATGTCGTTGATGATGTCGAGTGCGGAGTATCTTTCGAGCGCGACCTTGAGTTGATTCTCAAGTCCGATCTTCTCGCCGTCAATAATGTGGAGTTTAAGTCGCTCTTCGATTGGTAAGTTGATGTCGTTTTTCTTCGCGGCGCGCGTCGAAACGCCTTCAAACAGTTTTGTAAATTCACCGAGCGGATCATAGGTACACACGTCGCCTTCAAACTTCCGCTCGTCGTAAATGAGTTGGCGCGCGACTTCCTGCTCGCGCTCGGCGATGCGATTGAGCGGGACGATTTTGCTGGCGTTGACAATCGCTGCATCGAGTCCGGCTTCAACGGCTTCGTGCAAGAATACTGAGTTCAAAACGACGCGCGACGCCGGATTGAGGCCGAATGAGACGTTCGAGACGCCGAGAATCGTGAAGCAGCCGGGCAACTCCGTCTTGATGCGGCGGATCGCAGCAATCGTCTCGGCGGCGTTGCGGCGGTCTTCCTCGATACCGGTCGAGATGGGAAGCGCGAGCGGGTCGAAGAAGATGTCCTCAGCCGGAAAGCCGAGTTTTTCTGTCGCGTACTCGTAAGCGCGCGTCACAATCCGCAACTTCCCTTCGGCGCTACGCGCCATGCCCTCTTCGTCAATCGTCCCGACGACCACCGCCGCGCCGTACTCCTGCGCCAACCAGAACACTTTCTCGAAACGCGGTTCGCCGTCTTCAAAGTTCGTCGAGTTGAGAATGCACTTGCCGCC
>JBPCPQ010000140.1:0-2753 GCA_050999015.1 Pyrinomonadaceae bacterium
ACGGGCAGTATGAGATTGAGGAGTTTATCGCGCAGGGCGGAATGGGGGCGGTCTATCGCGCCCGCCACATCCTGCTCGGCGACCGCGTCGTGGTGAAGACGCTGCGCTCCGAGATGCGCCACAACTCAGAATGGCTCAAGCGATTCCAACGCGAGGGACGCGCCGCGCGGCGGTTTCGTCACCCGAACGCCGTCACCGTCTACGATCTGCGCACCGCGAGCGACGGCCTGATCTACATGGTGATGGAGTACGTCGAAGGGCGCACGCTCGATAAGGAACTAAAACAGCACGGACGCTTTTCTCCGATGGAAGCCTTGTGTACGCTCGAACCCGTCGCCAACGTGCTCGACGCGGCGCATGCTGTCGGCGTCGTCCACCGCGACCTGAAGCCCGAAAACATCATGATCGGCGAAACGGACGACGGGGGGATGAGCATCAAGTTGCTCGATCTCGGTATCGCCAAAATGGTCGGGATGGGAGACGCGCCCGCCGCCGATGTGACTTCGCTGACCGTCGCCGGACAACTGCTCGGCACGCCTTACTTCATGTCGCCGGAGCAGTGGGGCGAGGTGCCGCGCGATGGGGGCACAGAGGTTGACGGGCGCACGGATGTATACAGTCTCGGCCTCATCTTTTTTGAAATGATCGCGGGTACAAAGCCGTTCGTCGCCGGGTCGCTGCCGGAGATGCGGCGCAAGCACGTGGCGGAAGCGGTGCCGGCGCTCAACAGGTTTGCGACCGACGTGCCCCAAGCTTTCAGTGCGGCGGTTGCGCGCGCGATGTCGAAGGATCGCAGCGACCGTCATCGCACCGCCGGAGAATTAGTCAACGAGATGCGCGTCGCCCTCGGTCTGGCACCGCTACCCCGCTCCGCGACTCTCGCCACCGCTTCGATGCGGCAGGCTACCGAAGAGAAACGCACGCAGGCGAACCAAAACGGCAGCGCAACGGACAACGCGACGCAACCGACGATGGCGGTTCACGTCCCCGAAAAAAACCTTGCGGTGACGACGGCGACGAGCGAACAGTTTGTGCCGCCCAAACCTGACGCGGCGGTGCGGGAGACTTCCGATCAAGCGGGCCGTCCTGCCGTGACGAGCGGCCATGCCGCGCCTCAATCACGTAAAAGCCCCGCCGAAACAATCGCGCTGCCGCCTGGGTCTGAGCCTTCCGCGAAAGCAAGTGTGGCGGCGACGCCCGCTCAGTCACCGGTCGGGAGCGGCGGAGTGATTAACGCGAGCAACGCCCCGTCAGTCATTACGTCCGCCGCCACCACGCCGCCCGCCTCAAAGAGTCATTCGCAACTTCCATTGCTTGTCGGCATCGCCGTTTTCGGCCTGTTGCTTTTCGCCGCTGTCGGTGTGGGCGGGTGGTATTTGTGGAGTCGCATCAACGGAACATCTCCGGTAAACGAAGCGACGGTCGTCCCGACAAATGCCGGCGCTGATAAGGAGGTCGCCAAAACTCCTGAGACTAAGGCGAGTGAGAGCGCGACTACTGTACCCGTGAAGAACGTGGAGATACTCGATTGGTGGATGACGGCGTTCAGCGATGAGAAGGGGCCGGGCGAGCGCCACGCGACTGATGCGCCGATCACACTCTTCTCCGGTCAGGAATTTAAGTTCCATTTCAAACCCCGACAATCGGGATACCTCTACGCCGTGATGGAGACCGAAGGAAGCGCGCCCGTTGCGGTGCTCACCGCACAGTCCGGGAAGACTAATCAACTCGCTGCCGGCACTGAGTCCAGTTTTCCCGCCGGCGATCAAGTGCTGAAGCTTGATCAAAAGACCGGGATGGAAACTTTTAGGTTCATCTTTTCGTCGCAGCCTCTAAGTGTACCTTCGGCGCTGACGACCAAAGTGGGTCATGTGCTAACCGAAGCGGAGCAGGAAGAGTTGGCAGAATTTAGCGAGCGGCATAAAGCAAATGTTTCCGAGATGAGCGTCCAGCGCGGAGATGATAATAAACAACTCGCCACAAAGTCAGTCTCCGGCTCGGACTCCGCAGACGAACCGAAGATTTTCGAGATACGCATTGACCACAGGTAGCGCCTTCATAAAGCACAAACCCACGCGTGTGCGGCGTGTACTTTCGATCCTTCTCAACGGAGAGCGTCACATGTTTACCAAACACATCGTCGCCGTCTGCCTCGGCGTATTCTGCGCCACAGCGTTTTCGTTAACGTCATTCGCACAAACAACGCAAGCGCAGGATGACGAGACTTCCGCGCGCGGCGCGTTCTTCGCCACACGACCGGGCGGGAACAGCGCCAACCGTCCCAGCACAGCGAACAGGAAAACTACGACGGCGACGGCAACGAGCGGCGCAAGCTCCACTGCGAACAAAGCGAGCAACGCTCGCCGGAGCGGCGCGACGGTCGGCAGCGCCACCAGCAAGAGCGAGCCGGCGAAGAAGCCCGCTTCGACTTCGACCGCGCGAAAGAGCGGCGCGGGGACGAACGAAGGCGGCGTGGAAACCGACTCTTCCGCCGCGATGAGCTTAGCGTCTGCTCCCGAAGGTACGACGGAAAACGCCGGCGAGTCCGTCGCGGCGGATTCCATCGGACTCGGCTATACGCTCTACATGCGCGCCGACAACGGCGACGCGGTGCGCGTTGACCCGGAGAAAGAGTTCGGCGCGGGCGACCAGATTCGCGTCTCTTTGGAAGCCAACACCGACGGCTATCTCTACATCTTTCACACCGAAGACGACCGCAATCCGCAGATGCTGTTCCCCGACGCGCGGTTAAG
>JBPCPQ010000169.1:0-4685 GCA_050999015.1 Pyrinomonadaceae bacterium
CGACGATGGCCGCGAGAATCGCTGCCATCGAAGAGAAGTATAAGTTTCGGATGAAAGAGGATTTCCTCGCGACACTCGGAAACGAGGTCGCACTCAGCACGTCTCTGTCCTACCTCGGCATCTCGACAATCGGAAGAAGTCGCGCTTCGGAAGCGAAGGCTGCTTCTGATTTCGTGGCGCTCGTCGCGCTGAAAGACAAAGAGGCGTTCAAGACGATGCTGCCGAAAGTTGCCGAGGCGATGGGGATGAAACTGCTATTCGACTTGGCGAAGACCGAGAAGCAAAACGACATTGAGATCATCACTAGCGCCGAATTCGCCTACGCCTACGTCAATAATTTTCTTGTCTTCTCCACTACGCCAACGGTCGTTCGACGCGTCGTCGAGAATTATTCAAGCGGAAAAACGCTCGCGGCGGGAGAAGGATTTCGTGACCCGACGGCGTGGCAGCCGCGCGAAAAGGTGGCACAGGTATTTGTCGCCAGCTCGATGATGGAAAGTCTAATCGCGAGTGCAAAAAAACAACTCGCGCAAGGCGAGGCGGAAGACAAGAATTCTTCGACGATGCTCACCTTCGACCCGGCGGCAATCACCTACGCGGTGTCGGATGACGAAATAGGTTTGATGCACGAATTACGCCTTCCGAAAAACCTGCTGAAACTGATGGCGGTGATGGCCGCCGCCGAAATGAAGCAGGCCCCGATTAAAGGCAAAGAATCAATGGCGATGTATTCTTTAACAAGAATCTTCGCGGCGCAGGAAAATTACAAGAAGGGCAAAGGCAAAGGAAGTTACGCCGCGACGCTCGACGACCTGCGTCAAGCCGGCTCACTCGAGGAAGACCTCCAAGAGAATCAGGATTACAAATTTGAGATGAGCGTCTCCGGCAGCAAACTCGAAGTGACCGCGACGCCAGTCCAATACGGAACGAGTGGAAAACGCTCGTTTTTCATTGACGAGAGCGGCACGATTCGCGCCGCCGACCACGCCGGGCAGCGTGCCACCGTCGCTGACGAAGAAGTTAATTGATTAACCCGAACACTTATCCTGACGCCGCGCCGCCACCCGTGTCACTCGATCACAACCTCGGAAAACACTTTCGAGAACTAGCACAATTCCCTTCGAGCCGTGTCCTCTTCGGCTCCGAACTCTACCGCAATCTCAAGCCTGAGATTGAGCAACTTCTCGGCAGCATCGCGCAGGAGGATTTCTCGCCCGCGACGCCAGTTCGTTCGCCGGAGCAGCGCGAATCAATCAAGGCGACGGCATGGAACATCGAGCGCGGGAAATGTCTCCCGCAAATCATCCGTGCGTTGTGTGAGGAAAATGATTTAGCGGCGAGTGACGTGCTGCTACTGACGGAACTTGATTACGGAATGGCGCGGACGAACAATCAGTTTGTGGCGCGCGAGATCGCGTCGGCGCTCCGCATGAACTACGTTTTCGCGCCGTGCTATCTGGCCTTGAATAAAGGCAGCGGCTTGGAGAGCGAAGTCGCCGGGGAGAATCTTCAGGCGCTTCACGGAAACGCTCTGCTGTCACCACACTCTTTGCTGAACGCGCACGCTGTCGCTTTGCCGAATGGTAAAGACAAGATGAGTGGAAAGGAGAAGCGTCTCGGTTCGCAGCGCGCTGTTATCGCCGATGTCCTGCACCCGGCGGGAAAATTCAGGGCGGTGAGTTTGCACCTCGACGCGCACTCGACGCAGAGCCACCGGCGGCGTCAAATGAAAATCGTCCTCGATCACCTAGAGGCTTTACGCCCAGCGCTTCCCGTCCTCGTCGGTGGCGACTGGAACACCTCGACATACAATTCTCGCCGCGCCGTCTATTCCATCGGCGGCTTCTTTCGGCGCGTGATGATGGGCGTCAGCCACGTCATTAAGAATCACTACGTCTACCCCGAACGATGGTTCGAGCGAGGATTGTTCAGCGACTTGGAGCGGCGCGGCTACGACTTCAGGAGGCTCAACGAACTCGGCGCGGGGACGCTTCACTACGACGTGAAAGACTTGGCGGCGAACGTGAACATGGGCGATTGGGTTCCCCAGTGGTGCTTCTGGTTCATCAATTGGGCGCTCAAAGAAAACGGGGGACGGTGCTCACTGAAGCTCGACTGGTTTGCGGGGAAGGGAATTGAGTCTGACCCGGCACACCCTCCGCGCGTCGTGGCGGATTGCTCCGCCGCGCGCGAAAAAATATCCGATCACGATCCGATCATGTTGAGGTTTTTCATTGATGGCGAGGAAGGCGCTTCTGATAGACAGTGAATGCCGCTAAGAAATTACCGCGCGAGTTCTACACTCGTGGCGACACACTGTTAATCGCCCGCGAGCTTTTAGGTAAACGACTCGTCGTCCCCGAGGCGGACGGTACGCGCGTTTCAGGAATCATTGTCGAAACCGAGGCTTACGTCGGAGCTGATGATAAAGCCTCGCACGTTTACGGCAATCGGCGGACGCCGCGCACAGAGCCGATGTTCATGCTCGGCGGCATCGCATACGTCTATCTGATCTACGGCATCTACCATCAATTCAACGTCGTCACAAACATCGAGTCGAATCCGCACGCCGTTTTGATTCGCGCTGTCGAACCCGAAGAGGGAATCGAGCGGATGCGCGCTCGCCGCGCCGTCACGCGAGATGAGCAATTGACGAGCGGCCCCGGTAAGCTGTGTCAGGCTTTCGGCATTGATCGTTCTTACTCGAAGGCCGATTTAACCGGCGGGCGGGTGTGGGTCGAGAACACACGGGCGAAGATTCGCGTTGACGAAATCGCTTCGGGGCCGCGCGTCGGCATCGCTTATGCCGGCGAGTTTGTCGAAAAGCCGTGGCGTTTCTGGATGAGGAATAACCCCTACGTCAGTCGCTGAAGAAGACGTGCGAAGGCGCTTCGCGTCGTGATAATTTAAGTGGGCGTTGGTAATGCGTGCTTAGCTTTGCCAACGCCCGGCGAGAGAAGCCGGCGGGTCGGCGAGCGATTGGAATCCGGCGAGCCGCGCGCGGTCTTCGTTCTTAAAGGACAGGAGTGGCATCAGTCCGCAATCAAGGATTGCTTCGGCGGCGCGCTCAGTCAACACCGTCTCCGCGCAGGGTTTTAACTGCGATTCGTCGCCCTCTTCGTAAACATGCAACGGCAAATCTTCAACGTCCAATAACTGCCCCGGTCGTAAATCCCAGCCCGACTCACTGAAAGAGCTGGCAAGCAAATAAGCGCACGCGAACGTCGGATTGCCCCACAAATAATTCTCGTGCGTAAATGCTTTTGTCGTTTCCTCGAAACTGAATTGCTCGGTCGCTTCCGTGTTCTCGCCGTAAGGCAGGCGGAGCAGAAAGCGCGGGAGCACAAGACCGAGGTATTCGGCTTCGGGTAGTTTTCTGAGCGCATCCCACGTTTCAGAGTCTGCATCAATAGGCCGATGCCACTCGCGCGAATCGGGAGTTTGCGCCAACGAGTCGCAGCCTAAAATTTGCGGACTGGCCCCCGCAATGAACGGAGCACGGGCGGCGCGCGAGACTTTGGCGACGCGACCTAACAAAACGGCGTCGTCATGCGTCATGTTGAAATCATAGTTACCGGCGAAAAGCGCCCACGGCTCTCCGCCAAGCGTCTCCGCGCTTTGCTCGACGAAGAGTTGATAACAATTCGTCGCGCGTAAATCTTCGGTCATCAGATCGGCGGCCAACTCGTCTTTTGAAACAGCGAGCAGAAAAACTTTTAACTCAGAGTCCGTCTCTAACCGTGAGACGAGGAAGTGAAGCGCGCGCCACGCCGATTCCAACGCTTGAAAGTCCGGGTGGTGCAGGATCATCCGCATTAAGCCGCCGATGCAATTGTCCACCGAAGCCACCAATTCTTCCTGCTTGTCGAGATCAATCGAGACCAAATGAGGCTTCACTAAATCGCGCAACATCTCGTTCCATTCCGGCGCGATACCGGCGGGCGACTCAGGTCGGGGCCGCTCCTCGGATTCCTCTATCATGTAATCGAGTAGACCACCGGCAGCCGGGGCATCGGGTGCGAGTGCGTTCGTCAGCGGTTTGGAATAAGAGTCCAACGCCTCTTTCGCGTCATCGTCTACGAACGAGACATCGCTCCAGCCGCGCACTTCAACTGCCGCGTCGGGAAAAGTTTTGGCATCGGTGAGTCTTTGCCGCGTCCGCCTCAGCAATTCAAAGACTTCGAGAGTTTCAAAAATTCGGTCGGGATGAAAGTCCTCCAATTGGCGAAACTCGATGTCAATCGAAGTCTGGCGGGCGTCTCCGAGCGGCAACCGCACACTGACGTTGAGCTTTGACATCACCGCGTCGAAATTATCGCGGTCAACGGTGAGAGGTTTCGGAAACATTTTAGCGATTACCGACGCGGAAGGATTTTTCGCGCGCCCGCTAAAGTCACCGAGGACAAGGAGGCGAAACGGCGTGTCGCGGTCGGGCGTGGACATCGTGCGCTCCGTCGAAGCGACGATATTGACATCAACACTTCCAAAGGTGGGTGTCTCTGACATGGGTGGTACTCGACTTTCAAAAAGAAATTAAAAGAGGACGAACTTCAGAAGCCGTCCCGCCGATCACCGGGGTGAGAAAAATTGATTCCGAGCTAAGCACGAAAAACGACTGAGGCGGCGGGAAAATACGCCAACGACGGCGGCGAGTCAATTGTCAGTACCCGGAGCGGCGAGCGACG
>JBPCPQ010000455.1:0-2218 GCA_050999015.1 Pyrinomonadaceae bacterium
GAGACTCCTTCGGTTTGTGGTTTGGTGAACGACAAAGCCGAAAGAGTTTTCCAGATGCTGGCCGCGCGTCAAGCGCCGCCGCTACGTTTTCAGATTTTCAAAGATCCTTTTTCTTGAAGTCTATAGCCTCACGTTGACACTATCGAAGCCGCCAAAATCAGTTCGGCTCACTATCATCTTCAGACACTGTGCGTCCTCGCTTTGCCTGCCCGCGACACCTCTCGCTGCAATAGCGAACTTCTCTCCACACACGCTCCCACTTGCGCCGCCACACGAACGGGCGCTGGCACATCGCGCACACCTTCGTCGGCAAATCCGGTTTCTTAACATTCCGCATATCGCCGCACAGTCAAGAAATCGTTTTTCTCGAGTCGCACAAATTCACCGCCCGTCTTTTTAGTCACAGATTATCTAACGAAGGTGCTGGCGGAAGAAGGCGAGCGTGCGCTTCCATGCGTCGGCGGCGGCTCGCGCGTCGTAGACTTCGGGGCGCGTGTCGTTGAAGAAGGCGTGGTCGGTGCCGGGGTAGATGTGTATCTCGACATCCTTGCCGAGCGACTTCAGTTTTTCTTCCAACTTATGCACCGCTGTCGGCGGGACAGAATTGTCTTTCTCGGCATAGAGGCCGAGCACCGGCGCTTGAAGATTTGGAAGGTCAGGCTCGATTTTCGGGTGGATGCCGTAGAAGACGACGCACGCGCCGACTTGTTCGTTCTTCGTCGCGGCGTAGAGCGACAGCACGCCGCCCATGCAGAAGCCGACGGTGCCGACTTTCGCGGACGTGACGCTTTCGTGATTCAGAAGGTAATTGACCGCGCCGCGCAAGTCTTTCTCGGTTCGATCAATGTCGAGCGCCATCATCAGCTTGCCCGCCTCGTCGGGCGATTTGGTCGCCTCGCCGTGATACAGGTCGGGCGCGAGCGCGACGAAGCCTTCATTGGCGAAGCGGTCGGCCACGTCTTTGATGTGAGGGACTAAGCCCCACCATTCCTGAAGAACAATCACGCCCGCTCCCGCGCCCGACGCAGGGACGGAAAAATAACCTTGCGCCGTCCCGCCGTTGCTTTTGAACTCGATTGTTTGCCCTGCCATAAATGCCTCCTCGGAAAACGGTGATGGGTGATAGGTGATAAGTATTTTTACCGCTTCATGCCGTCATTGTCAGCAATGTCGCCGACTCCTTTTGAGAGGAAATGCCGGGCTATTGCGTAGTTGTAAATTAAATCAAAGCGCGCCGCAACGGAAGTTTTTGGCGGCGCGCCCCGGCGTCGGTACGATTTTTGGCCTTGTCACTCATTGCGATTTAGGCTTATTATCGCCCCGCGTCGCAAACGCGAAGAAAAAGCACGCGAGACGCAAACCTTGCTGGATGCCCCGGCAGCTAATCTTTCGGTTCAGATTATCAGTAAAGACACCGCAGCGCCGCCCTGCGCCGCGTTCGTCGTCTCCGCCCCAAAGCGCGCATCCGCAGGCCCCGAAATAACCTCATCCCGATAAGTACCGTTACCGATAAAGGAAAATAAAAATGCTTAGAATGGGAAAAAACGCCAAAGGCGACCATGCAATTGGCGATGTCACCACCGACCACACCCCGCAATCTCCTGCGGCTTATGCCACGAGCAGCGCCCCCGTCAGCAGTCACAGCGAGGTCAGTAGCAGCAGCAATGGTAGCAATGGGTCGAGCTACTACCAGCCGGCGGCGCAAACACCGTCGGCGACGCGCGCCGTCACCGAGAGCGAATCGCTGGCGCGTGAGATTAAAGAGGGCACGCTTTCCGGCTTTGTCGGTAACGGCACAATGCTGACGGGCGAGGCGACGTTCAAGGGGATGTTGCGCGTGGACGGTCATCTGTCGGGCCGTGTCAATTCGCAGGACGGCACGCTCATCGTCAGCAGCAACGGACAGGTTGACGCCAATGTTGAAGTCGCGGTCGCGCAGATTTACGGCACCGTCAACGGCGACGTCATCGCCACGAAGCGCATCGAGATGGGGCGCGTCGCGCGCGTCACCGGCAACATTCAGACGCCCGCGCTGGTGATCGAGAACGGCGCGATCTTCGAGGGCAGTTGCCGCATGGTGCAAGTGAAAGAAGCGGAGGAAAAACGGCGTAAGGAAGAGGATCAGCGCGTTTCTTACAGCAGCGCTCCACTCATGAAAGACCCAATCGGGGAAGAAGTCGCCGACGTTTCCGAAGTCGCAAGTTGAGAATCGGCGACA
>JBPCPQ010000274.1:0-4186 GCA_050999015.1 Pyrinomonadaceae bacterium
GTGCATGTCGAGACGGTCGCCGGTATGCTCCGCAAGATCGGCCTCGGCGCGGATGCCCTGAAGTGCGGCACGCATGAGCCGTTCAGCCGTGAGGTCGCGCGCGATTTGCGCGAGCGGGGCGAGCGGCCGAACATTCTGCAAAATAACTGTTCGGGCAAGCACACAGGAATGCTCGCGCTGTCGCTTCATCTCGGTGCGCCGACGGAGACTTACGACGATCCGACCAACCCTGTGCAACTGACCATTGCACACACCATTGCCCAATTCTCCGACACGCCCGTTGACGAGATTGTGATTGGCATAGACGGGTGCGGAGTTCCGGTCTTCGGAATCTCAATTCATGCGATGGCATTGATGTACGCGCGCCTCGTGGCGCCGCCCGCTGATGTGGATAAAGAATCGCGGGCTGCGTGTGAACGTATTGTTGCCGCGATGACTTCGCACCCGGAGATGGTTGGCGGGACGAGCGAACGATTCGACACGGAGATGATGCGCGCGGCGAGGGTGGTTTCTAAGGTCGGCGCGGAAGGGGTTTATACTGCCGGCATTCCGCCGTGCGAAGAATGGCCGCGCGGGCTTGGCGTGGCTTTCAAGATCGAAGACGGTGAAGACCGCCGCGCCCGCCCGACAGTTGCCATCGAGAGTCTCCGCCAACTGTGTGTTTTAGACGAAAATGCCCTCGACGCGCTTGCGTCCTACGCAGCTTTTTCAATCCGCAACCATCGTGGAGATACCGTCGGTGAAGTGCGCCCCGCCTTCAATCTTGTGTTTAATTGATTCGCTGAGATGCTGGTAAGTAGATTGAAAAATAAAGAGAGTACGCGCTAATAAAAAGTTTCTAGCGATGTATGCTTACGAACCAAACGTACACTCTTTTTTGTATGGCATTAGTGCATCTCTTTTATTTTCTCGACGATGATATTCAACCAAACTTTTCAGCGGTGAGGGTTGAGAATAGCTTTTACAGGGTCAAACTCGATGCTGCCAAAATCTACCTGCGGTAATCTCCGTCTGGCATAATCATTGCTCAAGGCGTCAGCAGTAAAACAAAAGACAAAATTCTAGAGGGTTATCGGGTCAGGCTCGGAGGCAGTGGTGGGCAAAACTTTGGGGAGTTTTTATCACCGCTAGTAGGTAGTGACTTTTCGGGGGAACAAAGTCATTACTGAATAGCTGTCAACGGGCAACAAAATCCCGGGTTGTTAACTTATTCTGTTGGGGTTTGGGGGAACTCCAACAGGGAAGACCAGCAACCCGGTTTTTTTGTGCGCGACCACTTTTATCGAATCATTGTAAACATTCTATTCAGCGTCAACTCACACTCGACGCTTCAGACGTGCCTACTGCCGAGAAGCCTTGCCGGATTTTTTTCCGCTTGTAGTTTATCAAGGTTGAGACGCACCATTCCGCCGGCATCTGAATAAACTGCACCGTCAGCATCCAAAGCGCGCCGGCGCATCAAGAAAATAGCCCCGCCAATAATTCCGCCCATGCCGAGAGAGAGAAGCAGTGAGAGCGCCGTGATTTTGAATGATGCCAGAATCGCGCCGCCCATTGTCACCGAGTACTCTCTTACAGCTTGCTCGTGAATGCGGGGATTCCTGCCCAGCCAGCGAACCTCTTTCTCATACTTGACGCCGCCCAGAAGATTGCGCGCCGCCACTTCGTCGGGAGCGTCAAAGACGAAAACCGAATAATTACCGATACGCTGATAAGCAGAAGGAGTCGGCATCGCTCCAGCACGAAGCTGCGCGATGCGCTGTGTCACGCGCGCGTCGTTATCGGCAGCATACTGCGGCGTCGTAAATTCGACGATAACGAGGCGTGTGTCTCCGTAAGTGGCGGTCACGGCCTCCGTCCCACCATCAAAAGAGAGGGCATCAAGCACCGGGCGCGAGCCGGTCGCAGACTGCAACGCGGGCAGACTAACCGCGTAACTCGTCGTTTCGCTAACCTTCTCGAAGTCCGGGAGGTGTTGGACAAGCACCGGCAGTTCGCCCGCTGCTCCTTCAGGAATTTCCCTCAACAGACGCGCGAAAGAAGCGAGTGCTTCTCCATCAGTTCGTGTGCCGGAATTGAAGACGTCAATCAGCGTCGTGCCTTTGACGAACCTGATGCGGTTCGGTTCACTGACGCCGAGTACACCCAAGCTCTCAGGCGCGGCGGCAAAGGCTTGCTCATCGGTTAAGCGTGTCAGAAGCGCGTAAGCCGCCGAGTTGGAGCGCGTGTTAAAAAAGCGAATAAGGTAGCGCGTGCCGTCCGCCGAGGTATATTCGCGTTCGCCGGAGGAGACGATTTGAAAATCCTCCTCGGTAAGAGGGGCGAAAGTCAGCGTGAATGTTCGAGACGGCTGCCGGGCGGTAAACTCTCCGACGCGATCCGGCAGCGTCTTCGCTCCATCATCGGACGGCACCTGCGCCGCCGACTCGACGAGCAGCAGTGAGAACAGAAGTAAGCCGACCGCTGAAAGTTTGAATAAATGTATAAAGTACACGTGTGACCTCATAAATCGAGAAGGAACGCCGGTGCCGAGTGGCGAAACGTGTGTTTGGTAACAGGATTTTGATGTCGGCAAGCGAACCGCCGTTGCGCTCACGCCCTAATAATAAACAGAGTCAACCTTGATTCGCGGCATCACCACCACGAATGAAAAAGAGCGACACGCACCTTGGGATATTGTTTCTAACCTCTGACCTCTTTTCGTAAGGGGCAAGTTTTCAGCGCCAGCGGCGGAGTTCGCGGAGCAGCAGGTCGGCGTGGCGTCGCGGGTCGGGTAGGTTGTGTAACGCGGTCGCGCCGAGGTTGTCGCTTGCGTTGTCAATCAAAAGGTCGCCGAAACCGAGCAGCCGCTGCCAAAGGCTGGCCGAGACGGTCACGTCCTGAATGTTGCGCAGAGGGATGTTGCGCGTCGTCTGTGACACCAAGCCGCACGCGATTTCGATTTTCGTGTCGGTCAGCGTGTAGCGGATCGAATTGCGCCTGAGATGATAAAAAGCCGGGATGAGCAGCAATGACAGCGCCAGCGGGACGGAAACAAAAGCCGGCACGTCAGAAACCAAGCCCAGAATAAAAACTACCAACAGCGCGCTAAGCGCGGCGATCACGTAACCGAGATTGATGAACAGAAGCGTTGGGCGCGCGGTGAAGACGACTTGCTCTTCATCATCCGCCGCACCCTCACGCGCCTGCACGTTGTTACGCTCAGGTAAGCCTGAGAGGGCGGCGGGCGTGGGCCGTGTGGCGGCGGTGGCGACGCGCGTCTCGTCTGAGTCCGTCGGCGTACCACACACCCTACAGAACTGCGCCTCCGTGTTTAATTTGGCACCGCATTTCATGCAATACATTCAACTCGACCTCACTCGCGACGAACATCCGGTCACTTGAATTTACCAGCAAATGTAACTACGCAAAAGCGGCGAGTGAGTTATAAAGAATGAGAAAGTGCTTTTGACTGTGCGCCCCATTAAGTCGCGGCACGTGCTTTCGGAAAGCGGCGTCGGAAAAAGGAAAAGGGTGCGTCAGCCGGCTGACGCACCCTTTCGCAAAGCAAGGTTCGTTGGGAAGGTTAATTTACTGACTAATCAATTGCAGCCTTCCATCCGGTAATCGCACCGCGAAAACATTTATCTCGTACATGGGCGCGGGCGCTTCCGCTTTGATGGCAGCGACCTGCGCGGGCGTGATGACCGGCGCGCGTCGCGCCGTTTGCGGGTCGCGCATGAGAGCATAACGCTGGGTGATGCGCCGCACATACTCCTGCGTTTCGTTGTAGGGCGGTACGCGACGCCCGTATCTCAGCACCGCGCCTTCGCCGGCGTTATACCCGGCCAGTGCCAAGTCCACACTCCCGTCGAAGAAGTTTAGCAAAAACTTCATGTAGCGCGCCCCGCCCTCGATGTTTTGTCGCGGGTCGAAGATATTGCTGACGCCGAAGCGTGCCGCCGTCGCGGGCATCAACTGCATTAGGCCGCGCGCGCCTTTGTGTGAAATGGCGCGCTGCTTGAATGCCGACTCCCGGTGCATGATCGCGTATAGAAGCACCGGGTCAACTCCGTTCCGCGAGCCGGCGTCAGCGATTAGCGAATCAACATTCCTGTTACCTGTCGTGAATCCGTCGAGCGATTTACCCGCCGCCATCACCATCGTACTCGCTGAGAAGAAATCTTTACCGGATTGCTTACGCGCC
>JBPCPQ010000281.1:0-3021 GCA_050999015.1 Pyrinomonadaceae bacterium
ATGGCCGGCGATTGACGAACTGCGCGAGCCGTACTTCGGCTACACCACTCGTCCTTTGTCCGTCGTGACGATTGAACACTTCTCAATCGAACATCTCGCCGCCGCACGCGACGCATCGCGGTTTGACATAGCGTTAGTTTTTTCCACCAACTACCCGCGTGACTTACGGCCCGACGAGGCCGCGTCTCTGCTCGGCGGTCGCATCATCTTCCGCGCGGAGCGTCAGGGGCAGTGGGTCACAATCATAAGGATGAGGGCGGAGGGCGGAGGGATGAATAAGAACTAAGGAGGCTTTTCAAGTTGCTCTTTTCAGCCCTCATCCCTCCGCCCTCATCCCTTAAACTTTATGCCTTACGAACTTTTCCTTGCGCTTCGTTATCTTCGCGGGCGGCGTGGCGGCGGGCGGCGGGCGACGGCGCAGGTCACGGCGCTCGCGGCGGCAACCGGGATCGCGTGCGGCGTCGCGGCGCTCGTCGTCGCGCTCGCGCTCTCGAACGGTTTCCGCGATGAATTGCGCGAAAAAATCTTGCGCGGGACGGCGCACCTGACACTTTTGCGCGCCGACAGTGCCGGGATTACCGAATGGGGAGATACAATCGCGCGCGTGAAAGAAGTCGAAGGCGTCGTTGATGCGTCGGCGACCGCTTACACCGGCGCGATGTTGAGCGGGCGGGCGGGCGCGACTTACGCGGTGCTGCGCGGCGTTGACACCGAATCGGAGAATGCCGTCGCCGAAGTGCGCCGCACGCTCATCGCAGGCACTGTCGAGCCGCTGCTTTCTGACCCCTCTTCATTCAATGAAAAGAAAGAGGACACAACGCTTTCAACCGGCGACACGAAGACGACCACATCACTAAGCCAAAGGCCACACCCGCCGTCACCGCTCGGTGAAGAAACAAAAGGGGACGAGGCGGAAGTTGATACGGATATTTTCGGCGCGCTGGCAACGGATGAAACGCCCGCCGCCGCAATCATCGGCGCGGAATTGGCGGCGCGCACCGGCCTCGACCGCGTCGGCGCGGAAGGCTGGATCATTACCGGCGAGAAAACCCCGGAGCCGCCGGGTCTTCTGCCGCGCGCGCGCCGCGTCCGTGTCGCCGGCGTTTTTCGTTCCGGCCTTTACGACTATGATGCCTCGTGGGTTTACGTCCCGCTCGCGGTCGCGGCGCAGAGTGCATCAGGGGGTGCAACGCAGGATTCATCCGCAATCAGCGTCGAGGTCGCTGATATTTATGCGACCGAAGAGACTGCGGCGCGCGTGCGCCGCGCCATCGGCGACCGTTGGACGATTGTTGACTGGCGCGAAGCGAACCGCCCGCTGTTCGCCGCGCTCGAACTCGAACGCCGCATTGTCGCGCTCATCATCTCGTTGATTATGATTGTCGCCGCACTCAGCATCACGACGACGCTCGTGCTCATCGTGGTCGAGCGCCGCGCCGACATCGCCATTCTCGGCGCGATGGGCGCGCGGCCTCGCAGCATCATGCTCGTCTTCGTTATCGAGGGTGCGATTGTCGGCGCGATTGGCGCGGTCGTTGGCCTCGCGCTCGGCCTCGCCGCGTGTTTCGTCGGCGACTACTTTGAGTTGGTGCGCCTCCCCGCCGACGTTTATGCGATCAGTTCGGTGCCGTTTCACCCGACCTTGCGCGACGCCGTGCTGCCCGCGCTTGTCGCATTCGTGGTGAGCTTAGTGGCGACAATCTACCCGGCGCGCGCCGCGTCGCGGGTGCGCCCGGTCGAGGCTCTGCGTTATGACAAGTGATAAAGAGTCTGGAGTCTGGAGTCTGGAGTCTGGAGTCGCTGACACACTCACCACAGATGAGGCTTTGGACTTTAGACTCCAGACTCAGCGTCGTCGGCCTGCGGAAGTCATTCGTCACGCCGGCGGGCGAGAAGTTGGAGATACTGCGAGGCGTCTCTTTATCAGTTGGAGGGGGTGAGATGGTGGCAGTGGTGGGCGCGTCGGGCGCGGGCAAATCAACATTGCTGCACGTCGTTGGCGGACTCGAAGCGGCGGACGATGGGGACGTGCGGCTTGACGGTCTCGACGTTCTGCGCGCTTCGGGTGCGGAATTAGCCCGGCTCCGTAACCACGAGATCGGTTTCGTCTTTCAGTTCCACCATCTTCTTTTCGATTTGACAGCGGAGGAGAACGTCGCTCTGCCGCTCGTGATCGCGCGGCAAAGTTTCGCGGAGGCACGCGCGCGGGCGACGGAGGTGCTCGGCAGTGTCGGGTTGAAAGAGCGCGCGGCGCACGGCGTCGGCGAACTCTCCGGAGGAGAGCAGCAGCGTGTCGCCATCGCGCGCGCTCTCGCCAATCGTCCGCGATTACTGCTCGCCGACGAGCCGACCGGCAACCTCGACGCCCGCACCGGCGAAGAAATCGGCACGCTTCTCTTCTCCCTGTGCCGCGCGCGGCGATTGTCGGCCATCGTCGCCACGCACAACGAAAACTTGGCGCGCATGTGCGACCGCGTGTTGCGCTTACAGAACGGACGACTCGACGAAGCTCGCGCCGGGAGTCAGCGCACCGGCGTCAATTAACTTTATTGAGGTGCGGATGGTCTCTCCGTTCACCCGTCGCAACACCGACAACTATCTGTGTTTCGCGCACGGATAAGTTCGTCGCTTCTTTCTTCGGACATGAATTAGGTTATAATGTTTTGCGAAACGGTGCAGAACACATTCTTACGTTCGGTACGCGATACCAGTTTTCTCAAGACGCTTTATCATAATCAGTTCGGTGATAGCTTTTATGTTTGAACGCTACACGGAGAAAGCGCGGCGGGTGATTTTCTTCGCGCGCTACGAGGCTTCACAATTCGGTGCCCCGGCCATCGAGCCGGAGCATTTGCTGTTGGGGCTGATGCGCGAGGACAAGACGCTGACGGCGCGATTCCTGCAGCGGGCGCAGGCTTCATTGGAAGCGATCAGGAAAGAGGTCGAGCGCCGCGCGCCGCTCAGGGAGAAGATTTCGACGAGTGTTGAGTTGCCGTTGGCACCGGAGACAAAGCGGGTGCT
>JBPCPQ010000438.1:0-16979 GCA_050999015.1 Pyrinomonadaceae bacterium
CCGCGTCAGGTCAACCTCGCGCCCGTTGACTTTGGCGGCGAGCGCCTGCTTCGCCAAATCACGGTCGAGTTGCTTCAGCGCCTCGGCGACCGTCACCGCCGAAGGCACTTGTCGCAGGGACATACCACCCTTTAATTGGACGCTTATTTCACTCATCGCTTATTCTCCGCAAGAAGTCGCGCCGCACTCAAGACTTGCGACAACGCATCGCGCACACCAGACTTGAGTGTGCCAGACACCCCGCCGACGACCTCGCGGATCAAGAAAGCGTCAATCGAATTGTTTGTATCGCCGTGTTGTTAAGACGACGTTAAAAGAGATCGGATTCGACAGAAGCGCCCTCGCCGCGCGGCCCGCTTTGTGGGGCGGGAACCGCTCGCCTAAAATCGAAACGTAGTTCGAGTCAGCGTCAACATTGGCAAAGGTCTTCTGGAGCTTGCTGTCGAAATTTCTGAAAAATGGTAGGCACGTGCGGATTTGAACCGCAGACCCCTACCGTGTCAAGGTAGTGCTCTACCCCTGAGCTACGCGCCTATTCCTTATCAAAAGCTCGCCTAATCAAACCAAAAAGCGAGGCCGTAAAGTAGCAAACCGGCCAAAGGCGTGTCAAGCAAGCCGGCTAAGATCGAAAGTGGCGCGCACGAGCGGCTCAGACGAACCTATATGGTTTTCCCAACGAGTCGTGGTCGCGGCACGATAGTTTTCGCGCGCACCGCTTATGGCAGGCGGGAATCTAGCACTCCCAGCAGCGGCACGCTTTTATCTTTTGCACGTTTCATTTAGGTTTACTATAGTTTCCGTTACGCGTTGGTCGCTTCAGCCGCGACCCGTTCCCATTCGCCGTACAGGTCACGCAACTGCTCGTCAGTTTCCCGGTAATTTTCATTGAGCGAGGCGAGACGCGCCGGATCACGCGCGACTTCGGGTCGGGATAACTCTTCCGACAGCACCACAAGATACTTCTCAACTCCGGCGATCTCCGCCTCAATCGCTTCCGGATCGCGCGCCGGATTCTTCGCCTTCGCGCCGCCTTTCCGACCCTTAGCTTTTGCCTGCGTCGAAGCACTCTCTATACGAGCGGCAGTGACGGGTGTCTTCTTGTCCGTGCTACTCGACTTTTCTTCTTGGCTTTTCGCGGCCTGCTCCCCGGCTCGCCGCGCGGCTTTCCAGTCGTGGTATTCGGTGTAGTCGCCGTCGTAATCCTCGGCGCCGCCCGCGCCGTCGAGCGCGAGAATCTGTGTGGCGACGCGGTCGAGGAAGTAGCGGTCGTGGCTGATCGTGATGATCGTGCCGTCGTAGGCGTCGAGCGCTTCTTCGAGAGACTCGCGCGAAGGGATGTCAAGATGGTTGGTCGGCTCGTCGAGGACGAGGACGTTGACGCGCGAGTAGATTAGTTTCGCCAGCGCGAGTCTTCCCTTCTCCCCGCCCGAAAGGTCGCGGACATGCTTGTAAACGTCGTCGCCGGTGAACAGGAATTTGGCGAGGAAGGTACGGAGTTCACCCGCCGTCGCGCTTGCGAGGGCGACGCGCCTGAGTTCCATGATGATCTCGTTGCGGTCGTCGAGGTCGTCGAGTTGCTGCGCGTAATAACCGATCTGGACGTTAGTGCCCCAGCGAACGTCACCGGCGAGCGGCGGCAGTTTGCCGAGAACTGTTTTGACGAACGTCGTCTTCCCCGATCCGTTCGGGCCGATGATGCCGAGACACTCGCCGCGCCGTAGAGTAAACGTGATGCCGCTCGCCAGCGTGTTACTCGGGTAGCCGACTGACGCTTTCTCGGCGGTGAGAACATGCGTCCCGGCACGTTCGACCTTTTTCAGTCGAAAGTCGCCGGAAGACTGGTCGGGTCGCACCGCGTCAACGCGCTCCAGTTTTTCGAGCATCTTGCGGCGCGACTTCGCCTGCTTCGTTTTCTGCCCGGCGAGGTTGCGGCGGATGAACTCTTCGGTCTTGGCGATCAGATGCCGCTGATTATCGTAAGCGCGCTGCTGCGCCTCGCGGCGTTCTTCGCGCTCGACGAGAAACGCGGAGTAATTACCGGTGTAAGTCACCGCGCGTCCGTTCTCGACTTCGACAATGCGCGTGCAAGCGCGGTCGAGAAAGTAACGGTCGTGGCTGATGATGATGTATGCGGCCTTGTATGATGCGAGAAATTCTTCGAGCCATTCGACCGCCGCGACATCAAGATGATTCGTCGGCTCGTCGAGCAGCAACACGTCCGGCTCGGCCAGAAGCAGGCGCGCTAGTCCCAGACGATTCTTTTGCCCGCCGGAAAGATGCTCGGTTTCTGTAGTCCACGTTTCGCGCTCGAATCCGAGTCCCTGCAAAATCGCCTCGGCTCTTGCGGCATACTCGAAGCCGCCTTCGCGCTCGAACTGGTGTTGCAGGTCGCTGTAGCGTTCGAGCACCGCGTCGAGATCGTCGCCGGCTTCGGCCATCCGGTGCTCGAGGGCGTGCATTTCATGTTCGATTTGTTGTAGGTGGCCGAAGGCTGCGAGCGCCGCTTCGTGGACGGTCACGCCCGGCTCGAAGTGTACGTGCTGCTCAAGCAGTCCGAGACTAAGACCCCGCGCGCGCACGACATCGCCGCGATCCGCCGTTTCTTCGCCGCTGATTAAACGAAACAGCGTCGTCTTTCCGGCACCGTTCCGGCCTACCAACCCGACGTGCTCGCCCGCATTAATCTGCAACGACGCACCGCGCAGAACGTCCTGCGCGCCGTAAGATTTGTAAACATCACTCAGGCGAAACAACATCGAAACAAACAAGCCTCACGCGAGTGAAGCGGGCGCCACGCGCTCCGAAGTGGAGCGACTCGGCCCGCTTCAATTGTATTTCCTATTTCCCGAACAATCGTCCGGCGACTCCTCGTCCTATTGTCCCTGAACCGACGGGGCGGGCGAGGCTGCCGGACTGACGGTTCCCGATGGACTCGCGTTCGCGCTCGCGGCGGGGGAAGGATTAGTCGCGCCCGCCGGCCGCACGCCGCTCAGATTGTTGGGACTGTTGAGCATATCTTTCGCGAGGTTATTTTCGATCTTCGCTTCGTTCATCGCGGTCGCCATCATCGCCGCATTGAGAAGCGACTGGCGCTGGTTGATGAGAGCTTTTTTGATGTCCTCGCGCACGCCGGGGCTTTCGAGCGTCAGATTTTCGCTCTGAAGGCGTTTCGCCGTCAGCTTAAAAATGTAGAACCGGTTGTTGGAGGTGCGCTCCGGGGCGGTAATGTCACCGGCCTGCATCGAATTGAAAAATCTTGCGACCAACTCCGGCGGCAATCCGCTTTGTTTGAGTTGTTCTTCGGATAGGAAGCCGAGGTCGCCGCCGCGAGCGTTGCTCGACGAGTCCTCACTTTTCGCGCGCGCGACGGTGGCAAAATCGGCACCGTTCTTTAGCTGTTGGTAAACAATGTCAATTTTTTGCTTGGCTTCCGGGTCGCTTTTGGCGTCGTCCTGCATGCCGTTGTCCGCCGGATCAACCATGATGGCGGCGAGGCCGACGCCCCGCGCGCTGACAAAGGATTGCTTGTTGTTACTGTAGAAACTCTCGACTTCCTTGTCGCTGATGCTGATGTTACCGAATGTTCTGTCCTGTTGTTTCTGCACGGCGATTTGCTTGCGCGCCACTTCGCGCAACGATTGCTCAGTCTGGTTCGATTCGCGGAGCATCTTTTGATACTCCTCTTCGGTCATGCTGTTCTGCGTCTTCTGCGAATTGATGGCCGCCGTCACTTCATCTTCCGTCGGGAGCAGCTTGTCTTTCTCCGCGCGTTGGAACAGCACCTGCTGCTGGATCAAGCCGTCGAGCACTTGGAGACGCGCCGCCGCGAGTTCCAACTGTGACATCTGCGATTGCTGCCCCCCGGCCTGCTGGTTAACCACACGGTCAACTTCCTCCAGCGTTATCGGCTTACCGTTAACGGTCGCCGCGACGGCAGAACCCGGTTTCCCAGCGTTGCCGCTCGCGCCGCCGCTACCACAGGCGGCGAACGACACCGCGAATAATAAGACGAGACTGAGGATCGTAATTTTTTTAATGGCTTTATGCACTTTGGCTTTTTACTCCTTCGACTGATTTCCAAAATTCAGGTGAAATCCAAATGTTCGCCGCCGAACGTTAAAGAGTGCGTGGCTTGACGCTGGGTAAAACTGTCTGCTATAAAATCCCGTTTCGATACGTAGCGCCGCCGTCATCTATATGACGAGTAGGAGACGCGGGCTGCGCTTTTTAATGTTCGGAGGTAACACGAGTAATCATGGCTAAACGATGCGAAGTCTGCGGCAAAGGGCCGCAATTCGGTAACAACGTCTCTCACGCAAATAACCGCACCCGCCGCCGCTTTAATCCTAATCTACAGTCCATTCGCGTGCAGCAACCGCAGGGCGGCGCACAGCGCATGAAGGTTTGCACGACCTGTATCAAAGGAGGGAAAGTGGCGAAAGCCGCGTAAGCGTAAAACCATCAACGCGGCAGCGTAAGCGATCAACAAACAGTTCCCGGATACAGTTGCACGCTGCCTGCCGCGATTCTCACCCTCACTCCGCCTTTGTACCCAAAAGAGCAATTGCCTCAATTTCAACGCGCGCATCGCGCGGCAACCGCGCGGCTTGAACTGTCGCGCGGGCCGGCGGTGCCACACCGAAATGCCGTCCGTAGACTTTATTCATTGCCGCGAAGTCATTCATATCGGCGAGGAAAACCGTCGTTTTCACCACCCGGTCAAGACTCGTCCCGGCGGCTTCGAGCACAGCGGCGAGATTGCGTAACACCTGCTCGGTTTGTTCGGCCACGTCTCCCGCCACCAACACGCCTGTTTGAGGATCGAGCGGAATCTGCCCCGAAGCAAAGACAAAGCCTCCTGCCGCGACCGCTTGAGAGTACGGCCCGATGGCCTCCGGTGCCGACTTCGTGGCGATGATCTGCTTCACTGAAGGAACGTCCTTTTTCTCGCTTCTCGAAACAAACTGCGCATTCTAACGAAACTTTCATTGTTGGGCAACGCGCCGGGGTTAGGGCGGCGTCCCGGAACCGGCACAAAAGACTTACGGTAACAAGATTGATGTTCGGAGAAGATGGATGGATGCTTAATTTACGAGCGCGGCGGGGAGCGCGCAGAAACTCGGTGCGGCGCGATGAATGTTCTTCTAAGATTGATTATGCCGATCCTTGCATTCGCTCGACATCGAGGACGCCGGGCACGTTACGAACCGAGCGCATCACCTTATCAAGGTGCTTAACGTCGAAGACCTCGACGGTGACTTCGATGCGCCCCCGGTTATCAGGAGCCACACTGGCGCGTGCGTCGCGGATGCCGGTTTTCATGTCGGAGATTGCGCCCGTGATTCCGGCGATCATGCCGGTGCGATTCTCCGTAACCGCGAGCAACTTAACGGCATAAGCCGACTCGTCGGCACGCCCCGCCCACTCGACCTCGACGATGCGCTCCGGGTTAACCATTAACTGCTGGACGTTCTTACACCGGCTGGCGTGGACGGCGACGCCTTTGCCGCGTGTGATGTAGCCGACGATCTCTTCTCCCCGCACCGGGCTGCAACATCGCGCGCGCGCCACCAAAAGGTCGTCCACCCCGCGCACCACAATCGAATCGTCGCCCAGACGAATCAAACGCTTAACGGCCTGCACTCCTTCGCGCACGCCGCTCCTCAGACGCGACTCCTTCTTCTGGTCAAGCTCGGCGAATTTATCGGGGCCGAGATACTTGGCGATGATGTTGCGCGGCGCAGTCTTACCGTATCCGATGGCCGCCAAGAGGTCGTCAATCCTTCCGTAGCCGTATTCGTTGGCGATGCGCTTGAAGTCCCCGCCGGTGTCGCTCAAAAGCTTCTTCGTTGAGAGTTGAAAACGGGCGGCCTCCTTCTCAAACAGCTTACGTCCGATCTCAATTGATTCGGCGCGCTGCTGCTCGGCGACCCAGTGGCGGACGCGGTTGCGTGCGCGCGAAGTGACGACGAAGTTCAGCCAGTCGCGCGACGGATGTGCATTCGGCGAAGTCAGGATTTCGACCACATCGCCGTTCTGGATGGCGTTGCGCAAGGGTATGATGCGCCCGTTGATGCGCGCGCCGGTGCAGGTGTTTCCGACTTCGGAGTGGATCGTGTAGGCGAAATCAACCGGGGTCGCGCCGCGCGGGAGTTGAATAACTTTCCCCATCGGCGTGAAGGCGTAAACATCTTTCGGGTAGAGATCGAGCTTTAGCGATTCGAGAAAGTCGCGCGAGTCCTTGACCTCCTGCGACCACTCGACGAGCGAGCGCAGCCACTGGAACGCCTCGTCGTCCTCGCGCGCGCCGCGCTTGCCCTCTTTATATTTCCAGTGCGCCGCGACGCCCTCCTCGGCGATATGGTGCATCTCCTCGGTGCGGATTTGTACTTCAAACGGCTGCCCTTCGGCACCGACGACGGAAGTGTGCAGCGACTGATAGAGGTTGTCGCGGGGCGTCGCGATCCAATCTTTGATGCGTCCGGGTACGGGTCGCCACGTGTTGTGGATGACGCCGAGTGCCCCGTAGCAATACCGCACTTCGTTCGGCGTGACGACGCGCACCGCCACGAGATCGTAAACCTGATCGAGTTCGATTTTTTGCCGCCGCATTTTCTTCCAAATCGAGTAGAGCCGCTTGACGCGGCCCTCGACGCGGACAGCAGGTACTTCGGCCTCGCGCATCTTGTCCTCGATGCGCGCCGTGACGTTGCGCAGGAAAACTTCGTGCTCGCCGCGCCGTTCTTCAAGACGGGCGGCCAGATCGCGGTAGTCCTCCGGGTGTAGATGCTGGAAACAATGATCCTCAAGTTCACTGCGAAGACGTCCCATGCCGAGACGGTGAGCGATGGGCGCGAAGATGTCGAGCGTTTCCTGCGCGATGCGGCGGCGCTTTTCGGGGCGCAGGTGGCCGAGCGTCCGCATGTTGTGGAGGCGGTCGGCGAGTTTGACGAGCACAACACGCACGTCATCAACCATTGCGAGGAGCATTTTGCGCACGTTTTCGGCCTGCTGCTCCTCTACAGATTGATTGCTGATAAACGCCAGCTTAGTCAGGCCGCTAACCAGATGCGCGATTTCGTCACCGAAATACTGTCGTATTGTCTCCGGCTCAACCAGCGTGTCTTCAACCACGTCGTGAAGCAGCCCCGTCGCCACCGACACTTCGTCAAGCCGCATGTCCGCGAGAATGTTGGCGACTTCGAGCGGGTGGACGAGGTAAGGCTCCCCCGAAGCGCGCGTCTGGCCTTTGTGCTCGCGCGCGGAAAAGAAATAAGCGCGCCGCAAAAGATCAAGGTCGGCCTGCGGGTGATTACGGCCAACCTTTTCGACGATTTCCTCAATACGAATCATAAAAAAATAGAGGCTAGAGGTCAGAGGTTAGAGGTCAGTTAGTAAATCAATTTCTACTAACCTCTGACCTCTGACCTCTGACCTCTAAGTATAACAATAGGTGATGCCCGGCTTTCACGTCGAGCATCACCTTGTTACTTTACGAACGGGGAAGACGGCGGAAAGGCTCCCATCGTTCCCTGATAACCTTGAGGCTGTGGGTTTAGCTTGTCGGGGGGCTTGGCGACTTCTTCGCCTCTTCCTCTTCCTTCCGGCGCTTGGCTTCTTCATTTAGCCTCTTCTGAATGGCCTCCGCTTCGTCGGCTTCCTTATCGTACCTCGCCTTTTCGTCCGGCTTGTTTTCCATCTGGGAAAACTTCGCCATTTCACGCAACAGATTGGTTTTGTACGACCACGCCGACGAGTTGTTGGCATTAAGCTCGATGGCTTTATTCGACAGCTCCAACCCCTTCATCGTGCAATTCCTCGCCTTGTCGAACTCGGCTTGGTCTTTAGGCTTTTTATACTGGACAACGACCACATTGGCTTTGTCAATCGTCTCTTTATTCTCTTTCTGCTCGGTAATGTCGTAAGAGCAGTTCCACTGTTTACTCGCCAGCACCGTGTAGGCGTCTGAGCGCTTCTCCTTCGGCGCCGAGTCGAGATTAGCGCGCGTGGTTAGCCACTCTTCTTCCCTCTGTTCTTCCTTCAACTGGCGGTAAAGATACGCGACCGAGTTGTAGGCGTTGTCGGCACTGGCGTCGTTGAAATTATTTTCGAGCACCTTCTTGTAAGCCTCGATGGCCTCCTGTGCTTTGGCGACATTCTCGGGCGTGTCAACGCCGGGGCGGTATTGCGCGTGAATGGCCCGCGCGATGAAGAGCGGGGCGTTTTGTTGTGACGGGTCGAGTTCACTCGCCGACTGGAAGTGCTTCTGCGCTTCGGCGAACCTGCCGGCCTTATAGGCCGCCGCTCCTTCGTTTAGTTGATTTTTCGCGCGGATGTTGTTGACGATGCTGCAACCAGAAGTAGCTACCGTTACGACTAGGAGCGTGAAAGCAAACCTAGCTTGAGAGAGTTTCATTAGTTTAACGGCTCCCGAAATAAATAGATATGAGCGTTTTGATGACTTTAGGGCAAAAAAGGTTCCGCCATCAACCTTCGCCCTGAAGAGTTGATGGCGGAGCAGAGTTGCAAACTTTTACGGGTCGAGCAATTCTGTTTGTAAACCTACCGGGCTGGCGCCCGCGCCCTTGACCGAGTCAATCACCTTTACAACATCGCCGTACTTGAATGTTTGCGGCGCTTTGATAAAGACCGTCTTCTCGATCCGTTCGTCGGCGGAGAGTTCCGCTCGGCTCTCCATGCCGGGTTTCCAGTCGCTGTTATCGCGGCGCTCTCTGAACTCCTGCGCCAGCCTCGCAGCGATTGGGCTGGAGTCGTTGACTGAGGCCTCAGCGATTTTATCCACGCCGCGCGTCAGTGCCACCTTCAGGTCTTTGCCGACAGTCACACTCAATGTGCGCGGGCTTTGCTTTGCCGCTTCGTTCAATTCGTCGCTCTTCTCGGGAACGAGCGTTTTGAAGCGAGTCGGCTTGAGCGGCGTGAGTACCATAAAGATAATCAACAGCACCAGCAGCACGTCAATCATCGGCGTCACGTTGATGTATGGGACGGCCTTACTGCCGCCACCTCCACTCATTCCCATACCTTAAATTACCTCCATGCAAGAGCGGACATTCAAACAGTATTGGGTGTCCGCGTAACTATTTGGCCGTTGCGCCATTACGACGCTGGCGCGGGAACTGCGGGAGCCGCATCTCCGCCCTTCTTTTTATCGGCAACCAGTCCGATCTGATCGATGCCTGATTCACGAACCGAGTTGATAAGATCAACGACCGCACCATAATTGGCGTTGATATCGCTTCGGATATACACGATGCGGTCAGGCCCCGTTTTGCTTTCCATCATGCTATCAATCTTGGCCTTCAGGTCAGCCTTCTCGATGCGATCTTTTTTGAAATAAACCTGGCCGTCCTGCGTGATGGCTAACACCACCGAAGACTCTTTAATAATGTTCGGGTCTTCGTCAGGGTTGCGCATTTCACGCGGAAGCGCGACCGAGACGCCCTGTTGCAATAGCGGCGTCACGACCATGAAGATGATCAATAGCACCAGCATAATGTCAACCATCGGCGTGACGTTGATCTCAGAGTTGTAACTGCTATTACCGCCGACTGCCATTCCCATGACTTTATTCTCCTAACTGCACTACATAATAACCCCCGGCGCGGCGACGCTGCCTCACGAGCAATGCGCTCAATGACGTTGTCGCCGCGCCTGCCCCCAAACGCTTTACGGCTTCAACTGACGCGTCCGGTTCTTCAGGAAGTAATCAATAAGCTCGGAAGCCGAGTTGTCCATTTCGACGACGAATCCGTCAACCTTGCCCATGAAGTAGTTGAAGAGCCACACGGCGGGCACAGCGACCGCGAGACTGAAGGCGGTCGTAATCAAAGCTTCGGAGATGCCGCCGGCGACCGCGCCGATACCTGCCGTCTCGGCGTTCTTCATGCCCTGAAAGGCGCTGATGATGCCGAACACGGTTCCGAACAGTCCCACGAACGGGGCGGTCGAGCCGATTGTCGCCAGACCCGATAGGCCGCGCCGGAACTCGGCGGTCTTGATCGCAATGGCACGTTGCAGAGCACGCTTCGACGCTTCGATTTCGTCGCCCGAAATATCCGCCGACTGCTCGTGAGCGCGGAACTCCTGCAACCCGGCGTTGACGACCATCGCGAGGTGCGATTTCTTATGCTTGTCAGAGATGTTGATGGCCTCTTCAATGCGGTCATTCTTCAACGCCTGAGCGACGCGCGGCGCAAACTCGCGCGACTGCTTCTTCGCGGCGGAGTAGGTCAGGAACCGCTCCACCATGATCGCGATTGAGTACATCGACATCAGCAGCAGAATGATCACGACGATGATGCCCACCGCGTTCAGGTGTTTGATCATTTCGGTGACGGAGAAGTCCATCGCCGGCTCGCCGGCGGGTGCCGCTTCCTGTAGGAACATGAGAAAGCCGAGAGCTTTCATTCCGAAAAGACTCGTTAGAATTGTCACGGTAAAGTCCTCCAAAAGGTTTTGGTTGCAATATAGCGAGAGCGCCACTTGAAAACGAGCATGGTGACACAGACGACTCGAAAGCCGCGTGCTCACGCGCCCGTTTACTGCAGCACGAAATTGTAGGTAATCACGCCGGAGACCTTCACCGGCTGCCCCGAGAGCAATGTCGGCGAGAAGCGCGCCTGCCGCGCCGCCGAAACCGCCGCCTGCTGAAGCAACGGGTGGCCTCCCACCGCGCTGGCTGAAATCACCTTGCCGCCTTCATCTACCACGATCTGCACCGTCACCGTGCCCGAGGCGCGCGCCGCTTTCGCAATTGGCGGGTAAGCCGGAGCCGGCTTGCTAATCGCCTTCCCGTTCAGCACACCCTGAGAAACGATGACGTTCTTCTTCACCGGCGTCGGAGTTTTGACCGGTGGCGGTGCGTCATCGTCAATTCTGACGACAGGCCCGGTGGCGTTGCCTGTTCCGCCGGTGCCGACGCTCGGGCCGATGGGGCCGACTTGACGCGCCGAGGGCGCCGCATCAACGTCTCTGTTGCCGAGAACAACCGGGGCACTACGCGCAATTTCGCGTGTCTCGGCCTTCGCGACCTCCTGTGATTTGACCACCGGAGCGATGACGGAAATTTCCTGCCTCATCGAAACCTGCGGCTCTTTGCTCGCGGCAGCGGGTTTCGCTTCTTCGGGTTTCGGTTCATTCTTCGGCTCAGGAGCCTGCGCCATCGGAACCGGCGCGACGAGCGTCACCAATTCCAGATTCGGATCGCCGAGAGATTCGTTGTAGAGATAGATACTCCCGACGGCGACCGCCAACAGCACGATGCCATAAACAATCGCCGTGCCGATAAAGAACGAGCTTTTCCGCGCAAAGTCTTCTTTGTGCGAGCCAGACTCGACTAAACTATCGAACATGTTTGTGTCCTCCCTCTTCCGGTGCCAAATGGATCGGGATGCGAGTTAGTTGTCCGGTTAAAGAACTAAAGGGGATGCCTTAATCCTAAAATCGAGATTCAAGCAAAACGCCCGCTTGACTGAATTGAGTTGTCCTTAAAAATGATGGGGTGACGAAAACGCTTTGAGTACGTTTTGATAGAACATCAGTTGTCCCATAATCATGGAACGACTTCGATCTGCGGGCCGCTAGAACAGACAGCCGCATTCAAACGTCCGCATTGATTCGCAAAAAACCGGGCGCGTTTGAAAAAGTATTCGATTGGCCAGCAACGCGCTCAGTCTAAGTCGCGTGAGGTTGGAAGTCAAGAATAAAAACACTACTCGCGGGAGCGGTCGAATGAGGCCACGCAAATTACGGCCTTGCGATGTGATATTACCGAGCCGCCGCCGCTCCAGCCTTTTCCTTTCGCGTGCTCGATGAAGTCGTTTGTCGTCGCGCACCGGTGGCATTCGTCGGCGAAGGCTGTGCGCGTGAGAGGTCGAGACGTTTCTGCAGCCAGACCATAATCGGGCTGGCGATGGCGATGGTCGAGTAAGTACCGACGATGACGCCGACGAACAGCGCAAGCGAGAATCCGCGCAGTACCTCGCCGCCGAACAGCACCAGCGCCAGCACCGAGAGGAACACCAACCCGCCGGTAATGACGGTGCGCGAAAGCGTCTGGTTGATGGCGTCATTGGTAATTTTGTAGAGCGAGTCGCGGCGGTGCAGACGTAAATTTTCGCGGATGCGGTCGAAGGTAACAATCGTGTCGTTGACGGAAAAGCCGACGAGCGTGAGCAGTGCGGCGATGACCGTGAGGTTCACTTCCCACTGAAAGATGGAGAAAAAGCTGAGTGTCACGAGCACGTCATGGAAGACGGTAATGACGGCTGCCGCCCCGTAAGTCCACTCGAAGCGGAAGGCGATGTAGAGAAGAATGCCGACGAGCGCCAGCAAGGTGACGGTGATCGCTTGATTACGCAACTGCCGACCGGCGACCGGCCCGACCGCCTCGGTTCCGATGATTGACCACGCATCTCCTTCGCTGCCGAAGGACGAGAGCGCATCGGTCACTTTCGTGCGCCCGATGTCCACCTGTGCCTGACTTTGCGCCTCCTCGGACGAACCCTGCTGCGCCAGCTTGATTAAAAACTCATCCTGCTTACTGAGCACAGGCTGCACTACCGCATCCCCGACGCCGACGCGAGCGAGCGCCGCGCGAATGGCGTCGTCGGTCGGGCGCTGCTTGAACTTAGCCGTCACGACCGTGCCGCCCCTGAAATCCACGCCGAGGTTGAAGGGTTCTTTGCCGGACAATTGCCGGACGAGGGCCGAAGCCAAGCCGGCGAGCAACAACAGCACAGAGATCGAAAGAAAGATGCGGCGCTTGGCGAGCCAATCAATGTTGACGTTTTCCAGAATGCGAATCATATGAAACCAGTGATAGGTGATGGGTGATAGGTGATGGGTGATAAGAGTTAAAGGATTTTCTTCCTATTACCTATTACCCATCACTCATCACCGAATTAGATGCTGAGCGACTCGGCGCGGCGTCCTCGGCGGCTGAGAAGCCAGATAAAGATTGTGCGCGAGACGTAAACAGCCGAGAAAAGGTTTGCGAGGAGACCAAGTATCAGCGTCACCGCGAAGCCTCGGATCGGGCCGGTGCCGAACACAAAAAGGAACAGTGATGAGACGATGGTCGTGACATGCGTGTCAATGATCGTCACGAACGCCCGTGAGAATCCCTGCTCGACTGATGACGCCACCGTCTTTCCGCTGCGCAGTTCTTCGCGGATGCGCTCGAAAATCAGCACGTTCGAGTCAACGGCCATGCCGATGGTTAAAATCAGACCGGCGATGCCAGGCAGCGTCAGCGTCGCGTCGAAAACAATCAGCGCCGCCATTGTGATAATCAAATTGAGTAGCAGCGCGATGACCGCGTTGACGCCCGCCCCCCGGTAGTAGAAGACCATGAAGAGGACGACGAAGATCAAGCCGGCGGCGGAAGCGTAAACGCCTGACCGAATAGAATCCGCGCCGAGACTCGGCCCGACGGTGCGTTCCTCCTGATACTCAAGCGGGGCCGGAAGCGCGCCCGAACGTAAGGTCAGCGCGAGGTCTTGCGCCGACTCTTTCGTGAAGCGCCCGTCAATTTGTCCCGAGTCGGTAATCTGCGACTTGATGTAAGCAATTGACTTCACTTCGTCGTTCAGCACGACGCCCATGTACTGGTTGATGTTCGATCCCGTCCAACGCCCGAACTTATCCGCGCCCGAAGGTTTCAGTGCGAAGGAGATTTGAAAATCGTTTCCCTGTCCGCCGGTGGGCGAAGTCGCGTCGGCACTGCGCAGTTCGCTACCGTCAACCACCGGCGGCGATTCAACGACGACCCACTGCTTAGGTTTGTCGTCCTGCGTGTCGGTTTGCCCGACCGCGCTCGTCGGCTCGTCGCGCTCGGAATAAGGCAGCACGCGACGATTACTCGGCACAGTGCCGCCGAGCGACTGGATCGCGGCTTCCTGAGTCGGATACCTTTGTGCCAGCGCGGGGCTTGGCGGACTGACGATGTGGACAAGCTCAAGGCGCGACTCGCCGACAAGCAATTTCTTGATGCGCTCCGGGTCGTCAATGCCGGGCATCTGAAGCAGAATCTGATTCGAGCCTTGCGCGCCGTGTTTTTGCAGGGTCGGCTCGGCGACGCCGAAAGCGTTGATGCGGCTATCAATGATGCGGTAAGCCTGATCCACCGCCTGCTCGCTCAAGGTGCGCTGCGCGGCGGTCGTCAATTCCCACGTGATCCGGTTGTCGTTGACGTTCGCCGTCCACGCGCTGAGGTCAACCTTCTTCGCCAATTCGTCGCGGATTTCGTTGACCTTCGCGGCGTCGTTCGCTTCAAGCACAACGCGGTAGTCGCTGCCCGACACTTCGGAGCGGACTTCTTTAACTTGATACCCCGCGTCACGCGCCGCGTTCTGCACGGCGATGACGTTGTTCTCCGTCAGGCGCTTCAGATAATCGGCGACCTTGACGCGCATCACGAGATGCGAGCCGCCTCTCAGGTCGAGACCGAGGCGGATGTTTTCGCGGAGCGTGTTGTTGATGCCGGCGAGCGTGAAGTCGCTCAGTTTCGGCGCGCGGCGCGGCCCGAACACGATGTAGAGCGAGCCGAGCGTGACGATAGCGATGATGATAAATCGCTGAAGCAAATTCTTTTTCATAGAGTAAAATCGTGGTCAGTAGAGCAGAACCGAACTAAGCACCGAAGCAAAAACTTGCTTGTTGGCATGCGAGACAGATAATCACGCTGTCGCTGCCGGCTTTCACTTTTACCTTTTGCCTTACCGCTCAACTTCCCCTCTTCTCTTCCGTGTGCATACCGGCGACCGCCGAGCGCGAGATTTCGAGAATGGACTTGTCGGCACTGCGAATCAACAAGCTCGTGTCGCGCACCGCCGTCACCGTGGCGATGATTCCGCCGTTAGTAACGATGCGGTCGCCGGCTTTCAACTCCGAGACCATTTCTTGCAGCGCGCGTTGCCGTTTGCGCTGCGGCGCGAGTATCAGAAAGTAAAAGACAGCGAAGATCAGCAGTATCGGCATCATCGAGACGAGGAAACTACCGGCCCCGGCCGTTGGCTGCTGTGCCTGTTGAAAGATAAGAGCAAATGTCATCATTTAGCTTTTTAGGTTTGATTTTGAAGTGAACGCGCGCCGGCTCGCTCACTCGTCGCCCGAGCGAGTTTGCTCTAGGAACTCCCGCCGAAATTGCATGAAATTACCAGACCGGATAGCTTGCCTGACACCTCTCATCGTGTCAAGGAAGAAGGCGAGGTTGTGATGTGTGAGAAGAATGCCGGCGAGCATCTCGCCCGCGACGTACAAATGGCGCAAGTAGGCGCGCGAATGCCGGCGGCACACCGAGCAACCGCAAAGCTCGTCGAGCGGGCGCGTGTCAGCCGCCCAGCGCGCGTTTTTTATGTTCACCTTGCCGTGCGAAGTCCACACCTGACCCGTTCTTCCGTTGCGCGTCGGCAACACACAGTCGAACATATCAACACCGCGCGCGACCGCCTCGATCAAATCCTCCGGCGTCCCGACGCCCATCAAATAACGCGGGCGCTCGCGCGGCATCAGCGGCGCGATTTCCTCAACCACTCCGTACATCACGCTTTTTTCTTCGCCGACACTGAGGCCGCCGATGGCGTAGCCGTCGAATCCGACATCAATCGTCCGCGCGAGGCTTTCGCGCCGCAAATCAGTGTGCGCGGCACCCTGCACGATGCCGAACAGTGCCTGCGCTCCGCTGAAGCCGTCCCCCGCCGGCGTGCGCCCAGCGTCCATCATTTCAAGCTGCATCACGTCGAAACGGTGGCGCGAGCGTGCGGCCCAACGTGCGGTCAATTCCATGCTGGCACGCGCCGCGTCGTGTGACGCATCGCCGGGCGCGCACTCGTCAAACGCCATCACGATGTCTGCGCCGAGCGCGGCCTGCACTTCCATCGAAACTTCAGGCGAGAGAAAACAGCGCTGGCCGTCAATGTGTGAACGAAACTCGACGCCGTCTTCCGTGACGCGGCGAAGCGCGCCCAGACTCCACACTTGAAACCCTCCTGAATCAGTCAGCAGCGCTTGCTCCCAACTGATGAAGCGGTGCAGCCCGCCGCACGCCCTGATGATTTCCGCTCCGGGGCGCAGCCACAGATGATAGGTGTTGCCAAGAATCACTCGCGCGTCAAGTTCCGGTGATTCTAAAGCCTCGAACCGCATTCCCTTAACCGTGCCGAGCGTACCGACGGGCATAAACACGGGCGTCTCGATAACGCCCCGGCGGGTTCGGAGATAACCGGCGCGAGCCTCCCCCTCGCTCGCCATCACTTCAAAACTGACAGGCTTAAGGGTCATGAATCATCAACTCATGTAACGCAAATCTCAACATGAGTTGCCAATCTCAACGAGCCTGCTCGGAGCAGGCGATAGAGTGATAGCCACAGGCGTCAGCCTGTGGGACACGCGGCCAATAAAGTTCTAGCCCGCGTGAGCGGGCGGTAGAAGCAGAAGCGTTGATAGTTCAAGGTCAGTACGAACTGACGCGATTCGCATAATGCGCCGCCGCATCTGTCGCCTGCTCCGCAGGCTTGAAACATCTGTTGATGCTCGACCACAGGCTCACGCCTGTGGCTACTATTCTGCCGCCTGCTCGCGCAGGCTCTTAATAATCTTTGTTGATTTTGCGAGCGCGTTTATCAGTAGAAAGGCAAAGAAAGTAGGGAAAGAAACAAAATGCTTTGCCGAAGTTAGCCTCGATTCATCGCCTTTTGCTTTTTGCCTTTTTACTTTTGCCTTAGCTCGTCGGTGCCCGCGTTCTGCTCGCCCTCAATTCTAACCTCTGCTGATGATTCGGCCTGAATCAGCGGGAGGTACACGGTGAAACTCGCCCCACGGCCGTTGCTGGCAACATCCACCCACCCTCCGTGCGCCTCGACTAATTCTTTGACGAGCGCCAGCCCGATGCCGAGGCCGCCGTGCCGCCTCGTGGCGGAACTGTCGGCCTGCCGGAAGCGCTCCCAGATAAAAGGAAT
>JBPCPQ010000269.1:0-4439 GCA_050999015.1 Pyrinomonadaceae bacterium
CCGCTCGCTTACCTGCTCAAGTATATCGCCTTCGGCGAGGGGGACACCGCGCCGGTGACGCATGAGGTTTTGCGCCAAGCCGAGGACGACCCGGAGCGGCGCCCGTCCGTTCACGTCGGCGGCTGACAGATGACAATCAGCACTTGTCGTCAGATTGCCGGCACGCTGAGCGGCAGGTCAAAAGCCTGTTAGACGTCTACGAGTGTGAAGCATGGTGAGAAAGACACCCCAAGAGAAGAAGCGTCTTAGTTATACGAAAGACCGAAGGAATTGCTACGGCGAGAGTCCGCACGGGGCGCGGAGGTCAATCCCGTTGAATAAGGCTTTACGCAACCGCGCGAACCGCCGGTATCAAGACCAGCAACTCAGCGGCCTCGGGGGCGAGCCGGATGAGCAGAGATATGATGAGGCGGAGTCGCGCATGCGGCATCGCGCCCCCCAGCGTTGGAACAAATACCCGGACGCGCCGCTGCTCCAAGTTGTGCAGGGCAATCTAGAGGATCGGGCGAGGATGGATGCCTGCGGCGGGCGGCGGGCGCGGCTGAAGAAAGAGAAGGAGAGTATCTGATTTGCTCCTACGCACGCCGCCTAACGATGACATCAACCCGACGCGCTCTCAGCAGGCATTTTATCAGTAACGGCATGTGCGCGCGATTATGGCAAGCATTCGGTCGAAGGCCTGCGATTCCCGGGAAACGATCAGACCGGCGAAGCGCATCCGGTGACGGAGACAGCAGGGGAAGCTTGAGAGTGTTTCCCTTTGAGCGCATGCGCACCTCTACCGGCGTGGCCGCACGCTCGTGGGGAGACGGATGAGCGACGTTCGGGGGCGCGTTGATTCAATTTGTCGCCGACGACCCTAGAAGTGCTGCGGACTGTCGCCGTTTCGTCTGACGAGAAAACACGAACGACAAAAGACAGGGCGACCCTGCGACGGGTAGAACGGAACAGTCGTTTGCTGTCCACATTGCGCGCAATTGACGGACACCTCGATGCGCTGGCGCACCCCGGCGGCCTGCGCGGCGGCGATGGCGGCGAGTCGCTCGTTTTTCGCCTGCTTGCAGGGCTTGCACCGCTTCGGCTCGTTCTTTAAGCCTTTGTCGTGAAAAAATACCTGCTCGCCGGCCGTCCAGATAAAATCTTCTCCACAATCAACACATTGAATGGAGCGATCCTGGAACTCTACTTCGGAGTGGCTCCACTCACCATCTGTACTTTCTGCTACTTGTGCCTGTGACATGTTGAATATCCCTTACTGATGCAACTCTCTGGCTTACCATTTGGTGAGATGGACGGGCAAGAGATGTGAATCAGATATGCTATCCCTAATGGTCGATACGAGGATGATGCCGGCCTCCGCTCGACGGTGCGCCGCACAATTGGTGTGAGCCTTCATGGATGAGGATTCATTTGTGGCGAACACCGCTTCGTCCGACTGAAAAAAGAGGGCACTTTGTGACGGTACGATTATGAGGAAGCACCAATTCGGTTGCACGTCTCGGCGCTCGACCGTGGCCCCGTTCTTACCCGAAGCTAAGAACCAAACAGAATTTAAAAATATCTGCTGCCGACCTTTGTGTGCAAAGTATATCCTTCACGAAATTGTGTCAAGCTTTCTGTTAATTGTTTTGTAATCGGTCAGTTACATGAGCAGAGTGGGGTTCGGAGTCCAATCTGTAGTTTGTCGCCCGCAGCGAAACACAATCTAATGGGCTAGTTTGCAAGCAATGCTCACGTAACTGACCCATTACATTGTTTTCTCATGCCAGCTTGTCTGTTCATTCGACTCAGATGGGTAGGCTTTTTAGGTTGAACGAACATACACGCAGTGAGTTCCTTCGCGGGAGCGTGATGACAATCACCGTTCTAATTACTTGAATCCTGCCTGAAAGTTTTACCAAGAGGGTTACAATGTACTCGGAGCAGTCAGCTCCGTCAAAACTCTATCCGTTGCGAGGTCACGTACTTGTCAATGTCGAAAACCGCGCGAGCTTTCATCATTATTCTGCTTGGTACTCTTCTTCAAATGCCGCCGGCGCTCCTCGCGGCGCAGCGTCGCCACATTGATCTGCTGATCGTGGGCGGAACAGTCGTCACGATGGACGAAGCGCGCCGTGTCATCGAAGATGGGGCAGTCGCGATTGACGAAGGGCGAATCGTCGAGGTCGGGGGACGTGCGGAGCTTTCGGGAAAGTACACGGTATCGAGAGCGAACACGATAGACGCCGCCGGGCGAGTCGTCATTCCCGGACTCATCAACGGCCACACGCATGTGCCGATGACACTTTTTCGCGGCCTCGCCGACGACCTTGAGCTTAATGAGTGGCTAACTAAATACATCTTTCCGGCGGAAGCGAAAAACATCACCGAAGAGTTTGTGCGCGTCGGCACACGGCTCGGACTCGCGGAGATGATGCGCGGGGGGACGACTACGTATGCCGACATGTATTACTTTGAAGACGCCATCGCCGACGAGACGGCGCGCGCCGGGATGCGCGGCGTGCTCGGCGAAACGGTGATTGATTTCCCCGTCGCCGACAACAAGACGCACGCCGAAGCGATGGCCTACACAGAGCGATATGTCAGCAAGTGGCGCGGCCACGCGCTCATCACCGCCGCGATTGCGCCGCACGCGCCCTACACGGTTTCGGAGGAACACCTCAGAGCGGTGCGCGCGTTCTCCGACCGCACGAACGCGCCCATCCTGATTCACGTCGCCGAGACACGCAAAGAAGTTGACGACATTATCAAGGCCAAAGGCGCGCGCCCCGTCGAATACCTGGCACGCATCGGCTTTCTCAATGGCCGTGTGGTCGCCGCGCACACCGTCCACGTCAATTTCGATGAAGTCGCGTTGTTGAAACAATTCGGCGTCGGCGCGGTGCATAATCCACAGTCGAACATGAAACTCGCGTCGGGCGTCGCGCCCGTGCCGCAGATGCTCGCTGTCAATCTCGCGCTCGGCTTAGGCTCCGACGGCGCGGCCTCGAACAACGATCTCGACATGTGGGAGGAGATGGATACGGCGGCCAAGCTTCACAAACTGTCGAGTAACGATCCGCGCGTCGTGACGGCGCAGCAGGCGTTCGAGATGGCGACCATCGGCGGCGCGCGCGCTCTGCATATGGAGCGCGACATCGGCTCACTTGAACCGGGCAAGCGCGCCGACGTTGTAATCGTTGATCTCGACGGACTTCATCAAACGCCTCGCTATAACATCTACTCACACCTCGTCTACGCGACGAAGGCGGCGGACGTGCGAACAGTCATGATCGAGGGGCGAGTGGTGATGCGCGACCGGCGCTTGCTCACCATCAACGAGCGCGAGGTGAAGCGCCGGGCGCGCGAGTTTCGCCGAAAGATTGCGCAGAGCCTCGCCGCCGATGCACCGCGCAAATGAAAAATGCGTCGTGGAGGGTTGATAGAATCGGAGAGAAAGGGTGATAATGGCAATCATATCGAAGGTCATTTCTTAAGCGAGCTTTCATGGCTCGCTTTCGCATTTACGGAGCACAATTAGTGAAGGCAAACCGTTTTAGTATCGCCGCGCTTTCGTTTCTCAAAATTCTATCCGGCATTATCTTTCTCAGCGCCTCTACATCGAGCGTTCAAGGGCAGGCGACAGTCGAGGCGGCTGCCGCACCGAATGCGGTGGCATCTGCACCGAACGCGGCAGCCGCAAGCGCCGAAGCCGTGCGGACGCGCCTCACGCACGCGCGCGCGCTGGCTGCGACCGGAAACTTTACCGCTGCCGTCAGCGAGCTTGAAACCGCCCGCCGCGAAGCGCACGACGACTCAGTGCGTGATGTCGCGCGCGTCCTGTTGATGAGCATTCACTTAAAATTTAGCAACTACACGCGCGCGCGCGAATTGCTGGAAGAGGCTTTCGCGGGGGGCGCGGCAAAACAGACCAACACCACGCAGGTCTACTTCGCGCTCGTCGGGCAGATGCTCAACGGCGTTCGCTTGCGGCTCGACCGCTATCGCGAGTTCGGGTTAAGCACCGCCGATGCGACGCTCCCCGTCGAGGCTCACAACGACTTGGGTCATCTCAGGCTTATTCTCGAGCGTCTCGTCGAACAAGCCAAATTGATCCGCGCAGAAAACGTCACGAACATTGACTCGGCGGCGCTCTTGGAAGATGCCGCGAGCGTGCGGTTGATGCTCGCGCGAAACAACGAGGAGCGCACACAGTGGCAGAACGAAGTCGCGGAAGCGCGCCAGCGTTTGGCCGCGTCCGACACGCGCATCGTCAGCAACTCGCCACGCAATACCGCGCCGCCCGCAGCTTCGACGCCGCGCACCGCCGACGAGAAAGCCGGGGATGCCGCGCCGGTAAATGTTCCGACTAACACGAGCGCAACAAACAACTCACCCGCTGCATCTCCATCAACCGCGACGCCCGAACGCACCGCCGATTCACCGGCGGCGAAGAACAC
>JBPCPQ010000332.1:0-3217 GCA_050999015.1 Pyrinomonadaceae bacterium
CCCCGCGTCGTGCCTCTCATTTCATCGCCTCGTTGACGAGTTGTGTGAGTGCATTGTCCTGCACGATTTTGTTTGCGTGGATGCCGCTGTGAGTCTCGCACACGAAAGCGGCGTAAGAGATGGGGAGCGTGGTGTCGTAGAGCGTACCCTCGGAGCGTTTGCCCATGAGGCTTTGGCCGAGCAGCGAGCGGCGCGTCATCCGCCCGTCGCCCGGCGCATACATCGCGCGCTTCACTTCGTCGCGCGAGAGGCGGCGATTGTTTGAAGCGCGCAATCCGCGCGGCCTGACAAGCGTCACCCACCGATTCTTTTTCTCGTCGCGCAAAATCACCGGCGCGTTGAGCGTGTCAACGCAGCTGCTCCCGAAAGCGAGCAGCTTAACCGGCGCTTCGCCCTCCGACGGCGCGCTGAGAGCTTCGTGAAAACATTTCGCGCGGCGCAGCACGGCAGCGAGGTAAGCATCAATAACGCCGGGCGCGCGCGTGTCGGTCGTTGCACCTGTTTTTCTTTCACTGTTGACGGAAGAATTATTGCCGGTGAAATGTTTGCGATATTTCGGATCAAAAGCCGCTGACCAACTGTAGCGCCGCCACGTTTCGGGATCGTAGAGATCAACTTTCAGCGGCTTCAAATCTCCGTCGAGGAAGTGCGTGGCTGCGGGGTGCGGAATCATCTGAAACATGGACGGCCCTGAGAGAACATCGCGGCGCGAAAGTTTCTTCAACAGCCTCACGCGGCGGCGGCTCCCGTCGGTCAGAGAATAACCGTCGAGTATCATTGCGAAAAATTCCGCCGCGCCCTCGTTCGGCACGGCGAACATCACGATAGAGTTGATGTGCGCCGCGCCCGCCCATGTCGGTCGCGGCACAGTATCTCCGTCGGGCAGATCGGCGTCGCCGTACATCGCGGCGTAGCGCGCGACGAGTCCGCCCATTGATTGCGTAATGAGGTTGAAGCGCAGATCGGGGCGGTTCAACTTTCTCTTTAATTCCTCGACGCGCCGAATGAATAGCTGCGCGGTCTCGACGTTATCCCTGCGCCAGTCGTAAGGAAAGACGTAGAACGTGTCGCGGTCGCCGTCGGGCGCGGGCGCGTCCCAGTCACCCTCACGGTAGCCGGCGTCTTTGCGCAGTACGTCGAGCAGTTTTTTGAAGAAGTTTACTTTCGGCAGAAGCGGCAGGAAGCGCGCATCGCGGATAATCTTTCCGGCGACTAGATTATCGCGGTTCGCTGTAAGGTCAGGACTAACGGGTAAATCCAACTCATCATCCGACGAGCGAAACAACTTCGGCCACACGACTTCGCCCGTCCGCGAGTTAATAATTTCCGAGCCGATGGCGCCGGGCACAACGATGATCGGGCGCTTACCTTCGCGCGCGCGCATCTCAGCAAAGACGCGCTCAAGATCGGGCGTGCGCCGCGCGCCGCAACCCGCAAACAACAAAACGAAAGCGATGAGTATTGAGTACTGAGTACTGAGTGAAAAACGCAATTATCTCAGCCCGTCTTTTATTAGGAAATGCTCAGTACTCAGCACTCAGTACTCAGTACTCGGTTTACGGTTGATGAGGCTGGCGACGAAGCCCGCGCCAAAGCCGTTGTCAATGTTGACGACCGTGACGTTCGACGCACACGAGTTGAGCATGCCGAGTAGCGCGGCGACGCCGCCGAACGACGCGCCGTAGCCGACGCTCGTCGGCACGGCGATGACCGGCACACTGACCAGACCACCGACCACCGACGGCAGCGCGCCCTCCATCCCCGCGGCGACGACGACAACGCGCGCCTCACGCAATCTCTCGCGCTCGGCGAGGATACGGTGAATCCCGGCCACGCCCGCGTCCCACACGCGCGACACCCGATTGCCCATCGCCTCGGCGGTCAGCGCCGCTTCTTCCGCTACAGGGATGTCGCTCGTCCCAGCGGTGACGACAGCAATCTCGCCCGCGCCCCGCTCTTCGAGGTCACGGCGGATGCGGATCATGCGCGCCGCTGCGTGCCACTCGGCGTCAGTCGCAACATTGCGCACTTCGCCAAATGTGTCCTCGTCGGTTCGCGTCACCAGAACATTCGGCGAGCGCGCGACAAGGCGTTCGACGATCTCGACGACCTGCCGGCGCGTCTTCCCCGCGCCGAAGACAACTTCCGGGAAACCCTGCCGCGCCGCGCGGCCGTGGTCAACGCGCGTGTGGCCGATGTCTTCATAAGACAGCTCGCCGATACGCCGCGCCGCCTCCGCCGCGTCCATCTCGCCGTCTTTGTGTGCTCGCAGTAGCTGTTCTACTTCTCGAAGGTTCATCGTGTGATTTTGAGTGCGTCCGTGTGCTAAAGATGAGCCGGCATTCTATAGCTTTTAAGAAAAACATTCAGCCACGAATAACACGAATCGCACGAATCAATTCATTATCATCAGGCACGCGGGGCGGCAACGAGAGCGATGATTTCGGTGACAGGCGTTCCCGGTCAGATATTTCATTAGTGTCATTTGTGTCATTCGTGGCTCATCCTTTTTCTTAAAGCCTACAGCATCGAAGCTGTGCGCGTCCGAAATACGCCCGCTTGCGAATGAAAGCAAGATATTGGATGATTCGATTGAGGTAAAGCGTGAATGAGAAGTTTAGCTGCCACCGCCGTTCTAATGCTGCTGTTATCTCTCACTGCGAATGCTTCGGGGCGGCAACTGAACACGCCAAAGCGGCCACTGCGACTCACGGTGGAGATTATCAATCAACAATACTGCGCGGTGGGCACCGGAACTGACGCTTTACGGATCAGATTACGCCTTCGATATACGAACGCCGGCGACCAGAAGTTGATTCTTTACCGAGGCAAGAACCTCTTTTACCAGACGAGCGTGAGCCGCAGCGCGGCGGACGCGGCAATCCGCCGGCACGAGGCGTTTATGACCAGCGCTTGGTATTTTGACGAACTACCCGAAAAGATTGAGCAGCCTGCGCCCAGCAGAGCTTTCATCATATTGTCGCCGGGCGCCGTACACGAGACAGAGCAGGTCGTCGCTGTGCCGGTAGTGCGTCAGGGGGGCGAGAGGGTGACGGGCGCAGTGGCAGCCGGTGGGCACGTCCTACAAGTCACAGTTTCCACGTGGTACGAGTCAAGAGCACTCGCCCAAAAGCTGCGCGAGCACTGGCTGCGGAACGGCTTTTTGTGGTTCGAGCCTGTCACTTCGGCGCCGGTCAGTTTCAGCGTCGCGGAGGGG
>JBPCPQ010000068.1:0-6646 GCA_050999015.1 Pyrinomonadaceae bacterium
CCCCGCGTCGGGCGTCGTGGCTTCGCCTTCGTTGTCAGTGGAGGGCGTGCCTTTCTCGTCGCGGATGCGTAAGACCGCGCAGTAGTCGTCCTCGTAGACTTTCTCGAACCAGCCGCTGTCGAGCGCCTTGAAATAAAAGTTGTCGTGAATCTCTTCCTTGTCGCCGAAGACGTAATGCGCGCCGAAGCGGTCGCGGATGACGGGGCCGGCGTCGTAGTTGTTTCTGCCGAGCGTGATTTCGACGTACAAGTTCGATAGCTCTGGGTTCGCGTTGAGTAAATAAGTAGGATCAAGACCGGAAACGTAAGCGTGCGTCGTGTCGTAGAAGAACATTTTCGGGAAGTCATCCCAATCGGTATTGAAGACGCGCGCGCCGGCGGGCACGTTGAGGCGAATCCACTCCATCCCGCCCCGGTAGGCGTCCGGCGGCTGGTCGCCGGCAATCTCTTTCGACGTTTCATGCACATTGACGATCATCACCGCCGCGAGGATGAGCGCGACACCTGTCGCCATCACCGTCTGCCAGTTCTCTCTGCGCCGGTTGCGCGCCGCAACTTCGGGTCGTTCGTGATGGTCGAGAAAAGGCTGTAACTCATCGAGCATGTCTGACGGGAGCCGACTCGCCACACTGCGCCGCACACCTTCCAAGAGCGGCTGCATTGAGAACGCGGCGAAGAGCACCGCGAACGGCGGCCAGTACTCGACGAAGCGACGCGAGCGCGCGGTCATAATCAGCAGGATGGTCGAGAAGACGAGAAAGAAAAGCGGACATCGGGCGCGCTCTTTGTCCGTCGAATCATACGCGACATAACCGGCGATCATCGCGACGAACGCGATGAAACAACTCCCCAGCAAATACCAACTCTCATACGGATACCACTCCATTCCGACGCTCGTCGTAAACTCGGTCGGCTTCGCCTTCATCAACAGGTGCGCGGTGAAGAGCCGCACGTTGTCGGGGAAGTAAGGATTGATAAGAAAGCCGGCGATTGTGCCGAGCGCCGTCCACACGACGGGACGCCATTCGATGCGCCGCTCCGTCCACAGCATCACGCCCGCCCAGATTACCGCCGCCGCGCAGAGCATCACGAACAGGCTGTACGTCCACACGTAGAGGAACGCGAGCGGCGCGAGCAGCCAGTAGCGGCGCTCGAAAAGAAAGTAAATCCCGGCGACCATGAAAATGATCGAGACGCTCTGCGCGCGCGCCATGCTCATCCGGTAAAGGAACGGCGCGGCGCAGGCAAGCAGCGCGACGAGCCACACGAACGAATACTTAATCCGGTAACGGAGAATCAGCCAGTAGCACGAGGCGACGGCGAGCGTCCCGAACACGGCGGCAGCCACTTTCGCGCCGAGGCGAATGTCCGCGAACCACGTGAAGGGGATTTGCAGGATATGAAACAGAAGGTGATGGTCAACGTAGTCCTGCGGATTGAGCGTCGTCAGCGGCAGCCACGGAAAAGCGGGCGGGAACTGGCCGGCGCGCAAACCCTCCCACAGCAGACGGCTCCACCTGATGTGATAATAACCGTCAACGTCGAGGATCGCGTCCGTCGAGAATTGCAGGTAGAAAAAGACCGCGCCGGAAACGAGCACGCCGGCCAGCAGTTCTGTGACACGACTCAACGTCCACGACCTGACGTGGCTGTGAGCTTCGCGGCGCTCTCGGTCTGACGCTTGTTCGACGGAATCGCTGATGACATTTTCCATTCCGGAATTTAGAACACCTTTCATGGCGGGGCAACAAACGAAAATCGTGTCGGGGATGTTTGCCGAGGCACAATTAAACCATAGCACGGCCGCGAGCCGCACAGAAAGAACACGCGCCTGCCGCCGCTAGACCTCGACAATAGTTTATCTCTCAGCGAATCGGAGTGTTGGTGTAGAGCGAAAGCAGCGACGCTTCAAGGTCGGAGACTTGGAAGGGTTTGTTGATGATCGTGTCGACGAGCCCCGGCTGCGGCGCGCTGCCGGGAATAATCTGCCCGTATCCGGTGGCGAGCATAATCATCGTGCCGGGGGCACGCTTGCGCACCTCGGAGGCGAGCGTGAGGCCGTCCATGTCGGGCATCGCGAGGTCGGTAATGAGCAAATCAAAGGGGGCGGAGGCAACAAGGTCGAGAGCTTCGGCGGCGCTCGCAACTGCCACCACATCCTGATTCAATTCGCCGAGTATCTCGACAAGCACTTCGCGCACCACCGGCTCGTCCTCAACGACGAGCACGCGCCGCGCCGGCAAACTGATTCTCTTCACGCCCGTCGAAGGAACGGCGTCGCCTTTCGTCAGCGGCAGAAGAATGATGAAAGTAGCGCCCTGACCGATTTGGCTATTGACTTCAATTGTCCCGGCGTGGCGCTGAATGATGCCGTAGCTGATGGCGAGGCCGAGGCCGGAGCCGTGCGGGCCTTTCGTCGTAAAGAACGGCTCGAAGATGCGGTCGGCGATTTCGGGCGACATGCCTTCGCCGGTGTCCGCGACTTCGATACGGACGAAATCACCGTGCTGGCGCTCCGTGACACGGACGCGGCCACCTGAAGGCATCGCGTCGAGCGCGTTGAAGATCAAATTGACCAGCACCTCGCGCAACTCCGAAGGGTTGGCGGCGACCGCGTCGTCGCCTTCGACGACGGTCGTGAAGCTGATGTCGTAACGCAAGCCGCGCGCGTGCGCGTCATCCTCCCAGCGCGTGCGAGTCAACTGGATCGCATCATTGATTAGCCGCGCGACCGAAACGCCGCTCAATTGTTGGGCGGGCGCGCGCCGGGCGAAGGTTTGAATGCGGCGGACTGTCTCGGCGGCGTCGAGCGCGGCGGTCTCAATCACTTCGAGGCTGCGGCGGTGTTTCTCGTCGGTGACGTTACGCAGCAGGAGTTGCGTGCGTCCGAGGATCGCGGCCAGTGAGTTGTTGAAGTCGTGCGCGACGCCCGCCGCGAGCTGGCCGATGCTGCGCATCTTATCCGTCTCCGCCTGCTGGTCGGCGCGCGCCAGTTCGCGCTCCAGCAGGCGCACGTTTTCGATGGCGCCCGCCGCGAGGTTCGCCGCCATTCGCATCGCGGTCGCATGCTCCGGCTTAAAGTCGGCGAGGTGTGGGCTTTGCACTTCAACCGCGCCGAGGGTGCGCCCCATAAAAGTCATCGGCACCGCGAGCGACGAGCGCGGCGGGCGCGTGTCGCGGTCGAAAGCGACGTTGACGACGGGCAGTCCCTCGACGGAGCTTTGAAAATCCTCGGTGACGACGACCTTGCCGGTCATCACTGCGCGGCTGTGCGGGCTGTCCGTCATCGGCAGCGGCGGCAGCGACGACAAATCAATCTCCTCGCCCTCGCTCCACGCGTAGACAGCGGTGCGCTCATTACGCTCTGCGTCGTAAAGAGAAATGAAAGTACCGTTGCAGGGCGTCGAGGCGGTGGCGAACTCGCGCAACGCGCGGAAAATTACCGTGAGGTCGCGCGCCGTGCCGAAGGCTTGGGCCAGCGAGGCGAGACGGTCGAGCAATCGCTCGTACTCGATGATCGCGCGTTGCTCGGCGACGCGCAGCGCTTCTTCCGTCAGTCGCCGCTCGGTCACATCCTCGGCGAGGACGAGCCGGGCGTCGCGCCCGTCAAAGATGATCGAGTGTGAATTGATGTCCGCAAAAATGATTGTACCGTCCCTTTTCAGATGTCGCCACGTGCCCGAACTATCGGAGCCGGGTGTCGTCCGCCCGACGTCATCGAGCAGCATTGCCACGTCCTCCGGCGGGCGGATGTCTTTGATGGTCATTTGAAGAAACTCTTCGCGGGAGTAACCGTAGCGATTGATGGCGGTCTCGTTGACGGCCAGAAATCGAAGCGTGTCCGTCGCGTACACCCACATCGGGTGCGGGTTACTCTCAAAGAGGATGCGATATTGTTCCTCGGAATCGCGCAAAAGTATCGCGCCTCCAGTCCCGCACGACGGCGACGGCTCGAAGTTTCAAGGTTCAAAGTTCAAGGTTCAAAGTTCAAAGTTCAAAGCAAGAGCGGGGTTCGACTTTGAACTTTGAACCTTGAACTCGGAACTTTGTTAGCTCCGCAGGTTTTTGATGACGTCAATCAGATCCATCGGGTTAATGGGTTTGGTGAGGAAAGCATTGAACCCTGATTCAAATGCGCGTTCACGGTCGTCATACATCGCAAATCCGGTCACCGCGACCATCGGCACCGACGCATAATCCGGGAGCGCCCTGAGCGCGACGGCGAGTTCGTACCCCGTCATCCCCGGCATTCCGATGTCAGACACGATCACGTCGAAATGCTCGCCGCGCGCCGCGTCGAGCGCATCGGGCGCACAAAAAAACGTAACGGCGTCGTAGCCGGAGTAACTTAGTAACAGCGCGATCATCTCAGTCACGTCGGGCGCGTCATCAACGACGAGAACTCGCGGCTTCTGTTTGGCCCGATCAGGAACTTCATTAAGCGTCTGAATGCCATGCTCGGGAAGTGCTTCGTCGCGGGGCTGCAAACGGTTCAGAGAAAATGCCGCCAACTGGGCACCGGCGTGCGGCGCGCTCAGGGTAGGAAGTTTATTTAGCATGAATTAACCCACATAGAATTGGCTATTAGAAAACATCGGATTAATTTGCGAGGCCACACGTTCGATGAATTGAGGGAGCGGAAGGCGCGCGTTAGTGAGAATGTCACCTCGCGTCACCCTTCTTCGCCGTCAGGCTTTTCAGCCTTCACCTTCCCGCATCGCTAATTTCAATTCTTATTTACGGCTCGCCCGCGCGCCGGTTTTAGTCGCTTGAGTTGTTCGATGCGCTCGGTGAGAATTGCCGGATCAACCGGCTTCGGGATGTGCGTGTCGAACCCGGCACCGCGTAGCCAGTCAAAGCTACCGCCGGAATGTTTCGCGGGTGGGGGCCTCTCGCGCAAACATTTGATTAGTTCGTCGCCATCGGTTTGGGGAACTTCCATATCGGAGACAATATCTATGAAACCACAAGGTGGGCGCCACGTGCAACGCCTCCGCACCGCCCTGCAATCTGTTGCTCGGAAGCCGCGTGATTTAAAAACCACACTCTCGGCATCTCCGACGGGTGGGTGAATCTTCAACGGCTGACACCCGCCGGACATTCTCACCGCGCAACGGCGGCATGCTCGAAGGCGGCGCGCGGAGCTACTCGCGCTTCCCGCACAGCGATTAGCCCTCGCGTTGCGTTTCTGATAGTCTCAGAAAACAGTGGTCGGTTGTCAGTGGTCAGCAATACGCCGCAGTTTGTAATAACTGTAGAGTCGCAAATCGGTTACTCGTTCTGAAATCTTCTCTGAACTGTTCACTGACCACCGACCACTGACCACCGACCACTGCTCACTAACATCATGTACCCGGCTGGCAATCTTTTCATCCCGGCAGAGCACGGTCGCCTCGAAGCGATCATCAAAGAACCGCGCGCGGCGGCGGGGGGAGAGCGAGTCCCGCGCGGTGTCGCGCTTGTTCTGCACCCACACCCGCTGCACGGCGGCACGATGCACAATAAGGTGGTGTTCCGCGCGGCGCGCTCTCTCAATGATGTCGGCCTCGTCGCGCTGCGGATCAACTTTCGCGGGGTCGGCCTCAGCACCGGCACGCACGATCACGCACAGGGCGAACAACAGGACGCGCGCGCCGCCCTCGATTACCTCGTTAATGCCAATCCGAATCTGCCGGTGACGCTCGCCGGCTTCTCATTCGGCGCGCGCGTCGGCCTCGAAGTCGGCATCAATGATTCGCGCATCCAGAATCTGATCGGCATCGGCACGCCCATCAACATGTACGACTTCACGTTTCTCGATGACTGCCGTAAGCCGCTGCTGCTCGTCCACGGCGCGCGCGACGAGTTCGGCGACGCGGCGAGGCTGCGCACCCTCGCGGAAGACCTGCCGCCGGAAGCGCACGTCCGCGTCGAAATCATCCCCGACGCCGGCCACTTCTTTGATGAGCAGCTTGATGAATTGAGCCGCGTGATCCGCGACTGGGCGGAAGAAAGAATGAGCTGAAAGAACTCAGGAGTCAGAAGATTAAAAGTAGCACGCTAAGTTTTTCATTATGACTCCTGACTTCTGGCTCCTGTTACTCTTCGTACAGACTGTCAATCACATCCTTATATTTTTCATCTACGACGCGCCGTTTGACCTTGAGCGTCGGGGTGAGTTCGCCCCCTTCAATCGTTAGTTCGTGTTCGAGGAGCGCGATTTTTTTGACGCGCTCGTACTTCGACAGACCTTCGCAGAGTGAGTCAACCTGTCGCTGCATGACATCAATGATGCGCGGGTGGCGGACGAATTCGGCAGGCGTCTTGATGCCGAGATTCTTGATCTGCGCGTAGGAGCGAAGCTGTTCCCAGTCGGGGACGATGAGGGCGGCGGGAAACTTCCGCCCATTGCCGACGAGGACGACCTGACTGACGAAGCGCGACTCCTTCAAACGCTGCTCAATCGGCTGCGGCGCGACGTACTTGCCGCCGGAAGTTTTGAAGAGTTCTTTCTTGCGGTCGGTGATGCGTAAGTAACCGCCGGCGTCGAGCGTTCCGATGTCGCCGGTCTTGAACCAACCGTCGGGAGTGAACACGTCGCGCGTCGCGTCGGGCTTGTTGTAGTAGCCGCGCATCACGTTCGGCCCGCGCGTTTCGATCTCGCCATC
>JBPCPQ010000378.1:0-5538 GCA_050999015.1 Pyrinomonadaceae bacterium
CCGAGTCTTGTTCTTCCGCCACCGCCTGCTCCATCGTCCCGGCGACGCTGTGCTCCTGATGCAGCACGACGGATAATTGCGCGCCGAGCATCAGAATCAGGCTTGAGACGTAGCTCCACGTCAGCACCGCGACCACCGCCCCGACCGAGCCGTAAATTTGATCGTAATGGAAATACTGAAGGCTCCATGCGAAAAAATATTTGGCTCCTTCCCACAGCAGACCTGCGACCACCGCGCTCGGAATTGTGTCGCGCGTCCGCACCCGCCCGCTAGGCACGAGACGGTAGACGAGCAGGAACAGCGCGACCGTCACAAAGCCGCTCGCCAGCGCGAACATGAATTGCCAGAACGCATCGCCGACCACCGAGAGAAAAGCGACGCGATGATGTAAGCGTAGCGGCACCATCTCCGCGAGTTGCTGCAAGCCGACGAGCGCCGACGTGGCAAAGACCGAGAGAATCAATAGCACGCCGACCGCGCCGATCATGCCAAGCGTCAGCGCGCGCCCGTGCAGAAACGTGCGCGGGCGCGTGCCCCAGATGCGATTTAGCGCGCGCTCAATCACCGCGAAGACCCACGACCCGGCCCACAGCACGACGATGACGCAACTGATAATAGCGCCCGTCCCGATGTCCGACAGCGAGCGCACCGTCGAGCGCAAGAATTCGCCCGACCCCGGATAGACTTCGACGATCCGCGCCATCATCTCGCCGCCGGTGGCAATCTGATTACTCAACGTCAGCACGATGAGCAACGCCGGGAAGAGCGTCAGCAAGCCGAAGTAGCTCATCGCCGCCGCCGGCGTGAACAAATCGTTTTCGTGAAACTGGTGCAGCGATTGAGTGAGAATTGTCGTCCACGGCGCGTGGTTGCGCACGCCCCACGAATGCCGTGAGAAGAAGGGAGACCGCTTGATGTTTTTCGGCGAGGCCGACATGATTTGCAGCAAACCTCAGCGCGCCCGAATCGCTAAGATGAAATAACCGGGTGAAGAATTTCCACGCATCATCATTCGCTTACCCGTCAGGCCGAAGCTCGCAACCTCTTCGGCGCGGCTTTACGCTTCGGCGGTTGCTCATCTTTTTCAAGCTCAGCACGCGCGACGGCGATCAACGCGGAGGCGCGTAACACGTTGCCGTTCAACGTGCGTGCTTCAGTGAGCGCCCGCTCAAAGTCGAGGCGCGTCATTGTCGCAAAAAGATCGTCGAGACGGAACGGCGCGGCGGAGACACTGACATCCAATCCGTCGGCGACGACTGTCTCAATCCATTCGGACGATGGAAGCACGTCGAGGGATAAGTCATCGCCGGTGAAGTTGTCGAGCGCGTTGGCCGCACGCACGGCGTAAGAAAGATTCTCCCAAGCGCGTTGCGGGTCGGAAATCGCGGCGGCCTTCGCCACCACGACGTGCGCCGCGACGCGCTGGCGCGAATTGTTCTCAACTGCCTCGGCCTGAATTGCCGCGTCACTTAGCAACTCGATGGCGCGCTCCCGCTTGCCTCTCGATGCGGCCAACCCGGCGGCCTGCGCGTAGCCCCACGCGCGCAGGAGCGGCGGCACGTCGGCGTCGCGGACGAACGCGGCGGCGCGCTCGTAGTCGTCCGGCGCGTCTTTCGCGTAAGAGCGCGAAAGGTTTTCAATCTGTCGCGCTTTGATAATCAGCCGCGCGGTTCGCTGAGCCTCCGCGTCTTCAATCTCGGCGACCATGTCCCGCGCCCGCGTCCACAACTTCTGACGCGCCGCCGTGTTCACGGTAAGAAGCAGCCAAGAGTCGCGGTGAGCTTTATCACTGATTCGCTCCAACCTATCGAGGATCGGACGGAGCGGGTCGGTCGGGTTCTTCGGCGTCACGGTGTGCGTCTCACTCTGCGCTCGGAGCGCGTCGCGTCGCGGGGCTTCGAGTTGGCCGGCGAGCGCGTCATATTGCGCGCGCAGCCCCGGAATCAAGTGCGGAGCCTCGCGCTCGAAGAAGGGAAGCAGACGCGCGGTGGCGAAAAAGAGCGCGGCAGTTTCTTGCGGGCTGCCGTCGGCGGCGTTCATTCGCGCGGCAAGAACATGCGCGGCTAAAGTGTAGAACGCGCCGCGCAGTTCAGGCGACATTACCGGCGGCATTCGCGATGTCAGCGGTGAACTTGACAGGGCGCGATGTTGAGACGCGCTTTCATCAAAGACCACGAGAAACTGCGGTGACACGATGTATGAAGAAAGAAGCAGCAGCTCGTTCGTGCTTGTCGCGCTGACGTTCGCGCCGATTGTTTGTAGCAGGGTGAGAAACATCGCGTCGGCTTGCGCCGCATCTCTCACACGAAGCCGCAGCATGAACTCGATCAAGTCTGCGCTGACGCCTTCGCGAATCGCGGGCGTCAGAATCCCAGCGGCGCGCGTTGCGTCACCACGTTGCAGCAGACCGTCGGCGATTTCGAGACGGCGCACGCCTTCGTTGCTCATCTCGCCCCACGGTGTAAGCTCTGAAGAAGCATCCACGTCAGCCTCAATTGCTTCATCGCGTTTTCGTTCTTCGTCGAGCAGTTCGCGCAGATACTTTTCCGACAACCTGACATCGCGCGCCGCGATTTTCGCCAACACTTCGTCACGCGCCGAGGTGAAGCTTTCGGCCTCATCGTTCCCGTCTCGTTTCAGGGTTTCTTCCATCGCGGCGCGGTCATGTGCCGTCGCTGTTTCCCACGCGCGCCCGAAGATGTCTCGCGCAGCGGGTTCATCAAAACGCCAGAGCGCGTCGGCCGCGAGTGACTGGATGCGCGCGGCGTGAGATTGATCCTCGAATTTGCGCGCGTCGTTGGCCGTCTCGTTCAAAGTCAAGACAGCTTGCTGCACGCGCTGACGACGTAGCTTCTCAGCGTTCTTCTGTGTGGATGTGGCGCGCGTTTCTTCTGCTGGGTTGCGTCGTGGCGAAGTATTGACGCGCGGGAGTGGCTGTTGCTGCGGCGGTGCTGCGGGAACACTTCTTTGCCGCGCCGCAACGCAGGGCAACTCACAGACGCGCGCGCCGGTAATTAAAAGCAGCGCGGCGTAAAGAACGCGGAAGCGGTGAAGCGAGTAATTCACGACCGTGATTATAAACGAAAGGGAAACCGCCCTTACGACTCGAAGAGTCCGTGGCGGGGCGGGTTCGGAGGAAGGCCGAAATGTTCGTAGGCAAGGCGCGTCGCGGTGCGTCCTTTCGGCGTGCGGTTGAGGAAGCCGATCTGAATCAGATACGGCTCGATGATTTCCTCAATTGAATCTTTTTCTTCGTGAATCGAAGCGGACATGGTGCTCAGTCCGACGGGGCCGCCGTTGTGTTTCTCGATAATCATCAGCAGGAGCTTGCGATCAACTTCGTCGAGGCCGAAGGCGTCAACCTCCATGCGGTTGAGCGCATCGTCTGCGACCGCTTTCGTGATGCGCCCGTCGTGCTCGACTTCGGCGTAATCACGCACGCGGCGCAGCAGCCGGTTGGCGATGCGCGGCGTCCCGCGCGCGCGCCGGGCGAGTTCACGCGCGCCGCCTTCGTCAATGTGCGTGCCGAGAATGTCGGCGGAGCGGCGGACGATCAGTTCAAGCTCGTCGTGCGTGTAGAAGTTGAGATGAAAAACGATGCCGAAGCGCCCGCGCAACGGGGCGGTAATCATCCCGGCGCGCGTTGTCGCCCCCACGAGAGTGAACTTCGGCAGGTCGAGCTTGATCGAGCGCGCCGCCGTGCCCTGCCCGATCATGATGTCCAGTTGATAATCCTCCATCGCCGGGTAGAGGACTTCTTCAATGGCCGGGTTGAGGCGATGAATCTCGTCAATGAAGAGCACGTCGCCTTCCTGCAAATTCGTCAGGAGCGCCGCCAGATCGCCCGGACGCTCAATGACCGGCCCGGCGGTCGAGCGCATCTCGGCCTTCATTTCGTTGGCGATGATGTTGGCGAGCGTCGTTTTGCCGAGACCCGGCGGCCCGGTCAGCATCACGTGGTCGAGCGCCTCGCCCCGCCCGCGCGCCGCGCGGATGAAGATGCCGAGGTTGCCCGTCGCCTTCTTCTGCCCGATGTACTCCGCGAGCCGCGTCGGGCGCAACGACAATTCAAATTGCGTCTCTTCGTCCATCACGGTTGCGTCGCGGACGCTCACGGGTTCGAGTTCTTCAGCCATATCAAAGCCAGATGTCGGATGTCAGATGGTGGATGTCAGGTGTTGTCTTCAATCTAGCATCTGACATCCACCATCTAACCTCTACATCTTATCCTTTCGATAGCGTGCGCAAACTGCGGCGCAAAAGCAATTCCACCGAGAAATCACCGCCTTCGGCCATCGCTTGCGTGATGGCTTTTTCGGCGAGCGTGCGTTGATAGCCGAGGTTGACGAGCGCCGAGAGAGCGTCCTCGCGCAGAGTGTCTTCGGTGTGCGCGGGGCGCGCGGTTTGCGCGGCGAATTCATCGTCGAGCGCGGGCGACGAAAGCGCCGCCATCTTGTCGCGCAATTCGATGACGAGACGCTCGGCGGTCTTCTTGCCGACGCCGGGAATCGAAGTCAGGCGCGCGAGGTTGTTGGTGCGAATCGCGTTGATGATTTCGTCGGCGCTCATGCCTGAGAGCATGGCGATTCCCGATTTCGGGCCGATGCCGCTGACGGAAATCAGGAGCATAAATAATTCGCGCTCGCGCGCCGTTTTGAAACCGAAGAGTTGGAGCGCGTCCTCGCGCACGTAAGTATAAACGCGCAACTTGATTTGCGCGCCGACCTCTTCCATGTCGTAAAAGATCGAGACGGGAATCGTCACTTCGTAGCCGACGCCGCCCACGTCCAAAATTACGCTGGTCGCTTGTTTGGCGAATAAAGTCCCTGAGAGATGTGCAATCATAAGTGAAAAGGTGATAGGTGATGGGTGATAGGTGATAGGACGGAGACTTTAGAATCCATCATGTAACCTCGGAAGCCGCATAGAATCGGGGCATAAAAGAAAGTATTCAGGATGCCTTCAAATCTTATTATCCATCGCCCATCACCTATCACCGTATCTTCGGATTGTAGATGAAGAACGAGGGGTTCGGCAACGCGCAGGAATTGTGTCCATTGTGAGCGGCTCTTTCCGTCGAAGCATTGTTGAGGCTATACTAAACAGGTCTTCCGGAGAGGGTGAAGAAAAAGGAATGAAGTCGGAGAAAATCTCGGAACTGACCACGAATCGCTTGAGCGTTTATTTGCGCTGCCTGAATTTGCTGGCGTCGGCGGGCATTAAGACCATTTCCTCGCAGGCGTTGGCTGATCAATTCAACCTCAACTCGGCGCAGATCAGAAAAGACCTCGCTTACTTCGGCGAGTTCGGGGTGCGCGGCGTCGGCTATTCGGTGGATGGACTACGCCAGCACCTGACGCAAATCCTCGGCCTCGACAGCGCGCACCGCGTCGGCATCGTCGGGGCGGGCAATTTAGGGACGGCGCTCGCCAATTACAACGGATTCACGGAATCCAATTTCACCGTCGTCGCGTTGTTCGACAACAACCGCGAAAAAATCGGGCGCACAATCGGCGAGGCCGGCGTGATGGTGCATGA
>JBPCPQ010000070.1:0-2161 GCA_050999015.1 Pyrinomonadaceae bacterium
GAGTAGGACTCTTGATCGCCGCGTCGCCGCGTCTCCGTGTCCCCACGTCCCTTCCATCCTTCAGCCTTTCGCTCACGGTCTGGCTTCCGTACTGTTCGTTGAGCCGCTACAATTAGGGGGCGACGATAAATCACCGATGAGCCAAATTCACACAAGCGCTAAAGTCAACAAAGGCGACCTCCTGACGGCGGCGCTGCTGCGGTGGGCACCGCTGCTGGCTTTTTTACTGTGTACGCTACCCGCTCCGTTCTACTTCCTGCTGCGGTATTTCACCGCCTCGGAAGAAGTCGGGGTTTACATGCTTCTCACGCTCGTCTCACTTGCCGCCGGCTCCGCCGTCGGGTTAATCGTCGCGCTGCTTTTGTTCCTCTTTCGCCGGCACTGGGAGAAGAAACTGCGCGAGCGCCTCGCCGTAGACGGAATCACCACCGCCGAACTGAGATGGTTTCGGAAGGAAATGACTTTGGCGGAACGTCGCGCGCTCAAACAAATTGAGGGACAGAACGCTTTGCTCGCCGACGCCTACCGAGAAACCCTCGCAACGCGTTTGACGGCGACGCACGTCATTAAGAACTCAAAGCGAGAGATGGTGAGAATCGAGCGTCGGATCAATCAAGCCGCGCATCTTCAGGGGGCGGCGCGCGATACTCATAATCAGGAACTGCGCGCCGACCATCTGCGGGTTGAGCGTGTGATGCACGAAGCTCAGAATTACGGAGCGGAGGCCGAGACGCGCCTGCACATGATTGAGGCGGCGGCCAGCCGTAGCGCGAGCGAAGAAGAAACTCAGATCGCGCTTCAACGCCTCGGCATGACGACCGGCCAGACACCTTACGCCCTCGACGCCGCGCGCCTTGAACGCGAAACGCGCCTGCAACTCGAAGACGAATTGCGCAATGACGCCCGCCGCTTAGGTCAATGAGGAAGTGTCCCGCTCCTCTTCCCCTTTTCCCTTTACCTATTTCCGCTTTCATTCGGGCGCATGCTTCTCAAAATCGCTAAGGCGGTAGACGCCAACTTCGACGCGCACGGCATAACCTTCCTCGACCAGCGCGCGATTGCCGAGTCCGGCGTCGGGTCGTGAAAGACCGGTTACTTTCGCCAACTCGCCGCGCGTCGTCATCCCGGCACCATTGAGGAATGCCCGCGCCACTTCGCGCAGAGCATCTTCGCGGCTCACCTTTTTTGCCAATTCTGTTGCGAAGCGTCCCTCGGCCAGCGTCCAAATGTACGTGAACCACGGCTCATACAACGCTTCGGCGGGTATCACCTTCATTGTGCGTTGCAGTTCGTCAAGCGCGCGTGTGAGGCGTGCCCGGTCACCGACACGCGCGGCCTCGCGCAAATCTGCTGTTCCCATCTCCCACTCACTCCGCAACACTTTCAGCACCGCGCGTGCGTCCGGCGACAGCATCTCGCTCTCCTTCCGACGCGCGACGCCCCACAGCGCGTTGAAGTACGGGACGAGGCGCGGAGCGACGAATGTCGCCCGCCCGCGCGCCAGTTTCGCGTAATAAACGCGTCCCCGCCGCATCACCTCGTCCTTCAGACGCCACGTCAGGCTGCTCTCCGGGTCTTTCTGCACGTTGCGCGGCATGTGCGCGTCGCGCCGCCCCGTCACTGCGACGTAAAGCGACGCGCCGGGTCGCCGCGCGTCGGTCATTGCCGCGCAAAACCCGGCGCTCTCAACGAGCCTTTCCGCATCGAGCGCGCTCTCGACGCGCCGCTCCGGCTCGCGCCGCCACGCCCTGTCACGGTAAGCCTCAATCTCGTCGGGCAAAAGGTTTGTCATCGGATTCACCGAGCTTTGCTCGCGCTTCCACTCGCGGACGCGAACACGATTGAAGCCGCTCTCGATTCTGAGTCAACAACATTCACATTGACAGTCAGACGTCTTTCAAGCTGACCACTTCGGTCAAATTCGCTTCTTCATCGCAATCCCGCCGTCGCACTCAAAGCGTTGGAAATACAGACCTTTGCGTTTCCTACGGAGAAGGTACGGGTCTTGCCAAAAGGCTTGCGGCGGGCGTGGACAGCTCACCCCATAAAGATTCTCAAAGCATTCAGATAATCCACCGACATGCGTCGTTTCAATTTGAGGTTAAGATGACTACTTTCAAACTTGTCTCTAACATTTACCGTCTCATCGCTCTTTCACTGA
>JBPCPQ010000468.1:0-4476 GCA_050999015.1 Pyrinomonadaceae bacterium
GGGGCGCGGCCTCGCAGCGTGGGCAGAAGGTTCACGCCGTCGAGTTGTCTTCCAGCGGGCGGCGCGGTTTTGGTCGCGGCGAGGATGGTGGCCGTCCAGTCCATTGTAATCATCAATTGATTCGAGACTCGAGCTGCCGGAATCTCAGCCGGCCAGCGCGCGAGGCAGGGCACGCGGATGCCGCCCTCCCAGAGCGTCGCTTTGCGGTGCGTGAGCGGCGCGTTGATTGAATAGCGTTCGCCGCCGTTGTCGTTCGTGAAGACGACGAGCGTATTGCGCGCGAGATTGTGGCGGTCGAGCGCGTGGAGGATTTGTCCGATGCCCGCATCAACCCGCTCGACCATCTTGGCGTAGTCGGCGCGCGTGCCCTGCGACCAATTCTCTCGCGTGCGGATGTCGTCAGGTTTATCCGGCGGTTGGAACGGCCAGTGCGGGGCGTTATAGGCGACGTACATGAAGAAGGGTTCGCGGGCGTGGCGCTCGACGTATCGGGCGGCGCGCTCGGTGATGAGGTCGGTCGGGTAGCCGGGCGTGACCGCCGGCGTTATCCCTTCGTAAAGCTCAGGCTCGCCTTTCTCCCCTTTGTGCGAATACATGTCGGCGTTGCCGCCGAGGATGCCGAAAAATTCGTCGAAGCCGTGCGCGTTGGGGGCGTGCTCCGGCTTGTAACCCAAGTGCCATTTGCCGAAAAGCGCCGTCCGATAGCCGTTGCCTTTGAGCATGCGGGCGATTGACGTTTCCGAAGTTAACAGCCCGGGGCCTTTGTCGCCCGTGAAGATCGCCCATTCGAGGCCAACGCGCTGTTGATAGCGACCGGTGATAAAGCCCGCGCGAGTCGGCGTGCAGACGGGGCCGTTCGAGTAACAATCGGTGAGCCGCACGCCTTCGCGGGCGAGGCGATCAAGATGCGGCGTGCGGATGTCGCGCGCGCCGTAGCTGCCGATGTCGGCGTAGCCCAAGTCGTCAACGAGGATGAAGATGACATTAGGCTTTTGGCGAGCGTCGGAAGAAGTTTGCCGACCCCGCGTTTCAACAATTCTCGGCGCGGCGACGGGTATCAGCACGGCTAACAACGTGAGGAGCGACAATCCGAGTTGTCTCATTTGTAATTTGTCCTTAACGGAAAGTGGGCACGACGAAACTGCTGCCATCGAAGAGGCATTTCGGAAGAGCGACGAAGCTGGTTGAGAAACTGATTAATGGCCGACGACGGCGCCAGCGGCGTGTGCGCGGGCGGGGCGGCGCTCGTGTTTGGTGCAGGCGCGTGCGAGTGCCTGCTCGACACGCGGCTCGACGTTGCATTCGGGCTGACGGCAGACGGCGGCAAGCTCGGAGATCACGAGGTAGCGGGCGCGCTCAAGCATGCGTTGCTCGCGGAACGAGAGCGGCTTGATGTGGCTCAGGTACGTGAGATTCTTCAGCACGTCGGCGACCTCGAAAATGTCTCCGGTACGCATCCGCTCGGAAAAATCTTTGAAGCGGTCTTTCCAATCAGTTGACGGAGAGGCGAAGTCGTCCGCCAGATTCTTGAGAAGCATCTCGCACTCGGCGGACGAGATCGGAGAGCGCAACCCAACCTCGTTGGCGTTGGCGACGGGCACGAGAACAACTGAGTTGTTGGACGCGAGGCGGAGCGTGTAGAAGGGAAGGGAAGTTGAGCCGATTTGCTTCTGCTCGATTTGTTCGATGGTGCCGATTCCGTGATTAGGGTAAACGACCTTCTGGCCGACTTTGAAGCCCACCATTACACCTCCTGATGTATTGCAATAAACAAGCCGCGTCGCTCACGGGTTTAGGGATTCCCTCGGGTCAGGCGACGGGGCCAGCGTCGGGTTACGAAATTCTCACAAAAGTGTAACAAGTGGTCGGACGGAGCGTCAAGCATCTTGAAAAGCGGTGACGGGTGACGGGTGATAGGTGATAAGGCTAAGACATAGGCAAGATTGCTTAAATGCTCAGAGTTCTCGTCTTTAGACGAGCCGGCATCGCGCTTAAAAGCGCAACTCTGAACATCAAGCGCGTAAGTCCTAAAGACAAAATTTGTTCTTGCTTATCACCTATCACTTATTACCTATCACCAGTGAAGGGAGTTCGATGGTGAAGGTAGAGCCTTGATTGGGAGTGGAACGCACCGTCGTTTCGCCGCCGTGAGCGCGCGCGAGGTGCTTGACGATGGCGAGACCGAGGCCGGTGCCGCCGAGGGCGCGCGAGCGCGCGCGGTCAACGCGGTAGAAGCGCTCGAAGATTCGCTCAATGTGTTCGGGCGCGATGCCTTCGCCGGTGTCGCTGACGGAGATGCGGTCGCGCGCGCCGGCGTGCTCGTGGCCGACGCGCACCTCGCCGCCCTCGCGGTTGAATTTGATCGCGTTGTGAACGAGGTTGGTCAGCATTTGTTCGAGGCGGCGCGCGTCGGCGTGGATGACGGCGTCGGCAGCCGTATCGTTGAAGAGCGCGACGTGTTGCTCGGCGGCGGTGGCGGCGAGTGAAGTGACACATTCGTTGACGAGCGAGTGGAGGCGCACGGGGCCGACCTCCACCGCGACCATTCCGGCTTCGATAGCCGACAATTCCAGAATGTCGTCAATCAGCGTGTGCATCCGCTCGGAGTTGCGGCGGATCACGGTGAGAAAGCGTCGGTTATTTTCGGGGTCGTCAATCGCGCCGCCTTCGAGCGTTTCGACGAAAGTGATAATCGCGGTCAAGGGCGTCCGCAGTTCGTGCGAGACGTTCGAGAGAAACTCCTGCCGCACGCGCTCCAGTTTTTCGAGCCGGGTGATGTCAAAGAAAACGCCCACCGCGCCCCGCACTTCGGCGCTGCCGCCACCGTTACTGCTTTGCGCGTCCGGCTGGCGCTGCACCAACGGCGCGACCTGCAAATCAAACACTCGCCGCTCCCCGGCCTGCGTCTCGACTTTGACCTCCGCCCGCTCGCCGCGCTCAAGGGCGGCGCTGAAGGCGGCGTGGATCGCGGGAGTGCGCGTCACCTCGGTCAGTCGCCGGGCGACGAGCACGCCGTCGCCGGAACTGAAGAGATCGCGCGCCGCCGGGTTCGAGGCAACGACGCGCATCATGTTGTCTACCACCAGCACGCCCTCACGGATGCTGTCCATCGTCGCTTCGAGCAGCGTCACTGCCGGAACATCCCCGGCGACCTCGTGTGTCGAAGCGGGTAAATAAGCGCGAGATTGTTCCTTCGGGAGGGCGGTGGATAAAGCCGGGGCGGAATCCGTGTCACCGGTTCGCAAGCTTTTTTGTGTCACGGGGAAGAGTCGGGCGGCGACGGCACCGAGGATGGCGAAAATAATTCCGGTCGTAATCGCCGTCGGGTTTCTAGGATAGAGAAAAATGCAAACGCCGATCAGCGTGAGGCTGAGGACGAGCGCAAGTGCCGGGCGAAGATGCATGGCTGAGAGAAAGAAGGTTTTTGGTGAGTGACGAAGAGCGGCGGACGATTCTGCCGGCACACTCACTCGCCGCTCGCGTCGGTTTTCCCCGAACGCCCGGCGAAGCGGTAGCCGACGCCGACGACCGTTTCAATCGCGTCGCCGCACGTGCCGAGCTTCTGCCGCAATCGGCGGATGTGGACATCGAGCGTGCGGGTGTCGCCGTAGTATTCGTAGCCCCACACGTTGTCGAGCAATTGCTGGCGCGTCGCGACGCGGCCAGCGCCCTTCGCCAGCGTTGAGAGAAGCGAAAACTCTTTGCGCGTCAGCTTGACGCTCTCGCCGTCGCAGACGACACGCATGTCGGCGAAGTCTATTGTCATGTGGGTGTCTTCGTAGCGCGCCGAGGCATTCTCGTCGGTACGGCGCAGGACGGCGCGGACGCGCGCCATCAATTCACGCACCGAGAAGGGCTTCGAGATGTAATCGTCCGCGCCGAGGTCGAGTCCGGCGACGCGGTCGGCCTCGGAGGTGCGCGCCGTCAGCATGATGATCGGCGTGCGACGCGTTGCCGGCTCGCGCCTCAGACGCCGGCACAACTCGGTGCCGCTCATTCCCGGCAGCATCAGGTCGAGAATCACGAGCGCCGGCGGATTCTTCGCGTCGAGCGCGGCGGATAACCCTTGCTCGCCTGTCAGCGCGACGCGCGCCTCAAGCCCCTCGCGCTCCAGATTGTAGCGAAGCCCCTCGGCGATGTCGGGATCGTCTTCGACGATCAGCACTGGTTTAGCCATAGCTTCGTAGGGATGAGGGCGAAGGGATGAGGGATGAATCAAGACAAATCCTTATTTCATCCCTCCGCCCTCCGCCCTCATCCCTTCCTTAGTTGCTGTGTTTAATCACGGCGGCTGCGGTCATGTAGACGGTCAGCTCGCAAATGTCGGTGACGTAATCGCCGACGCGCGCGAGATGTTTTGCGACGAACATCAGACGCGCGGCGCGGGTGGTGGTGCCGGGGTTGCTCACCATCATTTCGATTAGGTCGTGGAAGATGTGGTTATACATCTCGTCAATCTCATCGTCGCGGTCAATC
>JBPCPQ010000022.1:0-10284 GCA_050999015.1 Pyrinomonadaceae bacterium
ATTACGCCCCGTGACATCAAGCCGGCGCACGTGATGGTGCGGCCCGCCGGGATCGTCAAGGTGCTGGACTTCGGTCTCGCCAAGCTGACCGAGACGCCGGCTCTGCCGGTTGATTCTCAACTTTCCACAGTAGTGAAGCAGAGCACCGAGGCGGGGATGGTAATGGGCACGCCGGGCTACATGTCGCCGGAGCAGGCGCGCGGCGAGCGGGTGGATGCGCGCACGGACATCTTCAGCCTCGGCGCGATGCTGTACGAGATGGTGGCGGGACGGGCACCATTCGCGGGCGCGACCACCAGCGAGACCATCGCGGCGCTGCTGCGGGACGAGCCGCCGCCGCTCACCGGAGCGCCGCCCGCGCTGGCACGCATCGTCAGCCGGGCGCTGCACAAAGACCGCACTGAGCGTTATCACTCCGCCGGAGATTTGCTGGACGACCTCAACCATCTTAAACAGGAGTTGATAGTTGAAAAGCTCGCCGTCATGCCGTCAGGCAAAACCTCTCGCCGCCGAACTCTTCCGCCCGAAGGCGCGACGACGAGCATGGCGACTAACAGGCGGCGATTGTTCGTCGCGCTCATCGGTATCATTCTTATGACCGCCAGCGCAGCCGCGTGGTTTTACTTCAACCGCCAGCCCGCGCTGACGGAAAAAGATTCGATCTTGCTGGCCGATTTTGAGAACAAGACCGGCGACGCAATCTTTGACGGGACGCTCAAGCAGGGACTGGCAATCGAATTGCAACAGTCGCCGTTTTTGAACATCTTCCCCGAAGCGCGGGTGCAGCAGGCGTTGCGGTTGATGAATCGCCCGGCGGAGAGCCGCGTCACGAGAGAGGTCGCGCGGGAGATTTGCGAAAGGCAGGGAATCAAAGCGCTGATTGCGGGTTCGATTGCTCCGCTCGGCGGCCATTACGTGATTACGCTCGAAGCCATCAATGCTCAGAATGGCGAGATGCTGGCACACCAGCAAGCTCAGGTCGAAAGCCGCGAGCAGGTTTTGCAGGTGCTCTCGCAGGCGGCGACGCGGTTGCGCGAGAAGCTGGGCGAGTCGCTCAGTTCAATTCAATTCATTCAGCCGTTGGATCAAATTAAGACTTCAAATCTACAGGCATTGAAAGACGCCACCAAAGGTAGGGAGCTATCTTCCCAAGGCAGGTTTGTGGAAGCGATTCCGTTTCTAAAGCGCGCGGTCGAGATTGATCCGCAGTTCTCTGTTGCCATTATCCGGTTGGCCCTCCAGTACAACGTCACCGGCCAGCCGGATTCCGCCGCAAAATACGCCGAACAGTCTTTCCTTCTGCAAGACCGAGTTATTGAAGAAGAGAAGCTGGACCGTACTTGTTGGTATCACTTACTTGTCACTGGGAATCAAAACAAGGGGCTGGAGGCGCTGACGCTGCAAAAAGCTGCCTGCGATCCGCGCGGGCGTTGAGTTGCAGCGCGGCATCTCAGGCAATGGGGCGGCGCGGGCGATAGCACAACTACAAACAGCGTCGCGCTACGAAGCCGCCGCCGAGTTCTGGCCGCAGTACCTGCGTGGACTGGCCTACCTGAAACTCAAACGGGGCGCGGAAGCCGCCGCCGAGTTTCAAAAGATTCTCGACCACCGAGGCTATGCGCCGCTCTCTGCGTTGTACCCGCTCGCGCATCTCGGCGCGCGCGGCGGCGCTCATGGGCGAGACGGCGATCAGTCGGAAGTCCTACGAAGCTTTCTTCGCGGCGTGGAAGGATGCCGACCCTGATTTGCCGCTCATGATTGAAGCGAAGAAAGAGGATGAAAACTTGCGCGCATCTTAAACTTGAACAGAAACAAGAAGCGGCGGAAGGACAATTCTGCTTTACTGAATTATCAGGTGGAACGCGCCACGCGCCAGATTTAAGATGGTCTATAAGCCCCTGCGTGGAGGGTAAGAAGAATGAGCATCACGCTTGACCTGCCGGAAGAACTGGAGAGTGATCTTTCAATCGAAGCCGCGCGACTTGGCTTGTCGCTGCCGGAATACGCCCTGCGCCTGCTGTCCGTCGCACGAACCGTCGGCAACAAGCCGAAGACCGGCGCGGAGTTGGTTGTATACTGGCACCGCGAAGAATTAATCGGCACACGGCCCGACATCGCCGATAGCCAGAATCCCGCCCGCCAGATACGTCAGCAAACGAATCGTATAGAGGAGAAAGTTTATGGCTCAGAGCTTATTCGATGAGGTGCTGGCGCAGGTCAATCAACTTCCGCCCTCCGAACAGCAGAAGCTGTATAAGGTGCTCAGCGCAAAACTGTCGCGCTCTGACTCGCGGGCGAGAGACAAACATGCGAAAGACAAGCACTGTGCAGCTATGACACAATCATCACGCTATGGCTACCATCACTGCTCCGCCGCAGGAGCGCCGTTTTTAAGAAGCCAGTTATAATTCAGCCATTATGCTGGCTGATGAACCACCTTGGCACGTCTTCTGGGAGAACCGTGCGGCGGTCGTCGAAGCCCTCAAACACGGACATTGTGACGGCATTCTACCTGCCGCGCGCGGCTTCTTCGATCACTTTGCGCAGTTCTTAGATGAACACAACATTCTCCTGCACTTGGAGGATTTCCCTGACCAGCGGCAGCGGCGCACAATTCCCGCCTTCTTCTTTTGTCACAGCTTGCTCGACAAGCCGCTGTTGCAGATTGAGCGGCTTAACCATCTGCCGGACGTATTGTTTCGTTCACCGCAGGTGATGCGGCAGTTGGGCTTCAACGCCCGGCAGATTGAGGCTGGCTTTTACGAGAACGCCAACCGGAAGCCGTTCGACATTGAGGCGTTGTGTGATTTCTTTGCGATGACCACAGATGCGGATTACTTCGCACATCAACAACAGGTCTTGCAGCAGATGGTCGCGCAGTGGCCGGCGGTGTGGAGTTCTGGCAAGTGGGTGATGGACAGCATGATCTTCTCGACTGCGCCCGGCGCGCACGGCTTGGCGGCGGGGCGCTACAAGGTGTGTGTGCTGGCGTTGTGGCGAGACGACGTGGTGTGGCCGGTGCTCTGGAAGTTCGGGGACGAACACGCCTCGGATCACCCGCTCGGGCAGAGCCTCATTGCGGCGGCGATGGAGATTTTAGGTGAGCGGATGAAGCACTTGCTGATCGACCGCGGGTTTCTCGATGGCGAATGGATTGCCGGACTCTACGAACGCGGCGTGCGCGTCACCGTCGGACTGAAAGAGAACATGGAGGCGTTTGCTGATCTCGTGGGCTTGGGTCGGTTGCCGGAGACGGTGTGGGAAGAAGTTGAACCACCACAGAACCATGCGCCAGTTGCTCCGCAGCGCGAAGTAACAGCTTATCAGTTAGAGAGTTGGGAGAGTTGTCAGGCACCGCTATGGGGGTGCCTGATCCGTGACACTTATCCAGAAGAAGTGGTCTATCAAGCGCGCGTGACGAGTGCCGAACACGCGACCGCGCGTGAGATTTACCACGACTCCGCCGCGCGGTGGGACATCGAAGAGTTGTTGATGACCTTAACACGCTACTGGCATATGGATGATCTGCCACCATCGAGGCGCGGGGTGGCGCTCGCGCAAGTTCATTTCGGGATGCTGGCCTTTACACTGCTGCAACTATTCTACGATGAGCAGCCCGCGCAGCAAGTCGGAGTGTCGCCCCCACCACGGTTGATGCCGGAGCGGGAGGTGGCGGTGTATGCCGGAGCGTACTTTGCATTGTTACGACCAAGCGAGTTGATGGAAATTGTCTTCGACAACCTCAAAGCGTGGCAAGCCAATGAGCAGCAGTGGAGAAAAGCGTTGCGGCTGTGTGAAGGTTCGTCACCTTAGCTAAAAACGGCGCTCCTGGCTCCGCCGATCACGGCTATGCAAGCTCAGGCAGAGGCTTTTCGTTTCCTGAACGCTCATCTGCCGGATAGGATTATCACCGGGTCTCCACGTCTGGACGCAGGCGCTGATGTCTGGCGTGTTCCGGTGGTGCTCGCTTACCCGCATCTCGGCATCCTCGGTGAGGTCGGGAAAATCATCGTCAGCGCCACGGCGGGAGAGGTCGTGACGTACACCCCGGTCGAAGAGATGCGGGCGGCGGCGCTGGTTTTGGCCGAACAACACCGTGAGCAGATCGAAGCCCCCATTTCATAAGCACGAGACCGGATACTCCTGTGTCCCGGCCTGTTTGCGCATGGTGATCGGGAGCTTCGGGCTGGACATCCCGGAAAGCGAATTGCGCGCCCATTGCGACAGCACGATCATCGGCACCGACGCCCTAAAGGCGGTTGAGGCAGCCCGCGAATTAGGATTCACTGGCACGGCGAAATACACTCTGACCCTGGACGATCTGCGGGAGGTAACAGCCGCAGGCCATTATCCGGTAGCCTTTGTTTCGCTGCTCCCGCTTGATGCCAATCCTGATATTCACGCCGTGGTTGTGGTGACCCTCACCAAACAGGACGTTCTGATTCTTGACCCGCTCCAGGGCGAGCGGCGGATCCCGCTGCAAATTTTCAATACCGCGTGGATGATGAGCCGTAACCTTGCCATCCTGATCCAGCGTTGAAAGAATTACCTCCTGAATTGGCAATCAGAGGCGGAAGCTTGTTTTCGTCATGCGGTTGAGGTCGTCCGGCGCAAAGGCTCAGAACTTTCGTGTCGTCAATGCCGGTGTGCAGATTGAGTCGGGTGCCCGTTGAAAATCAATCCGGGTTGTAGGCGTTTGACTGAACGCAGGATGTCTTCGTGGAAATCGTTGTCAACTGAGATTTGATTTTCATCCGGCGGGTTCCGGCGGCATCTGTCGCTGCCTTTTCTTACAGCGCCGCGCGCCAGATTTAACTTTGACGAAACGCTGCGATAGCCACGCTGTAACCTCCGCGCCATAGCCTTGCTTTTTCACCCATGCAAGCGATACGTTGCGCGGAACGAACAACGTCTTCGTTCCCGGCCAAAATTCTCTTCCAACACAGGAGCACTCTCGCATGAAATCACTTCCTCCTTCGCGGAGAAAAGTTTTTCGTTCGCTGTTTCTCTTCGGCTTAATTCTATTCGCCAATCAACTCGGCGCGCGTGCGCAGGTTGATACGGCCAGCTTGACCGGACTCGTCGCGGACGCGAACGGCGCGGTCGTCGCGGGTGCGCGCGTCGTCGCGCTCAATCAGGAAACCAACATCTCGGCGGAGACAATCGCCGGCGAGGACGGCTATTACACGTTCACGAATCTGCGCCCCGCTGTTTACACCATCACCGTCGAGCAGGCGGGGTTTAAGCGTGAAGTGCGTCCCGACATGAGATTGTCAGTCGGGCAACGCGCGCGGCTCGATTTCACTGTGACGGTCGGGCAGGTGACGGAGACCGTGACCGTCACGGCGGAATCGCTGCAACTCCAGCGCGAAGAAGCTTCGCTCGGCAACGTCGTGGACAACCGGAGAATCACGACGCTGCCGCTGTTGCAGCGTTCGTGGGACGACCTTCTGCCGCAGGTCGCGGGGACGCAGGGCGATCCGTACACCGAGCAGGCCGGCGGAACGGCGTCGGGTCGCACGGGCGGCGTCAACATTCACGGCGTCCGAAGCTTGATGAACAATTTCATTCTCGACGGCCAGGACAACAACTCGATCTCGACGAACGTGCAGGAACTCTCGACGCAGGTCTCGCGCCCGTCAGTTGACGCCATCGGCGAGTTCAAAGTCATCACGTCGCAGTATTCCGCCGACACGGGGCGGGCGGCGGGCGGCGTCATCAGCGTCACCACCAAATCGGGCACGAACGAGTTTCACGGCATCCTCTACGAATACCACCGCAACAAGGTCTTCGACGCAAACGACTTTTTCTCGAATCGTCTTGGTCGGAGCAGGCCGCAGCGTATTCAGAATCAATTCGGCGGTAACATCGGCGGCCCGCTCTTCGTGCGCGACCGCGCTTTCTTCTTCGCCGACTACGAAGGCACGCGCATTCGTCAGGGCGTGCTGCGCATTGCGACCGTGCCGCTCGCCGTCGAGCGTGCCGGTAACTTTTCCGGCAACCTCGGCAACGAGATTTTAGTGGGCGGTCAGCGCGTGCCGATCCTGAATCCGAACGGCACGCCGTCGGGTCAGTTCGTCCGTCAGGGTCAACTCTTCGATCCGCGCACGCAAGTTGCCAATCCGCTCTTCAACGCATCACAAACAGCATCAGCCTTTAACCCGCGCTTCATCCGTCAGCCATTCGCGGGCAACATCATCACCAACATTGACCCTGTGGCAGCGCGGCTCTCCGCGTTGTATCCGTCGCCGACTCTTGCGGGGCGCTCGAACAATTTCGCGCGCACGCCTTCCCTGAGCGACGATCAGGAGCGCTTCACGACGCGCATTGATTACAAAATAAGTTCAAACCACGACCTCTTCGGGCGCTACGCCTTCTCGACGCGCGACCGCTTCGTGCCCGGATTCTTCGGCGGCATCGCCGACGGAACCGACACTTCGGCGTGGGGGCAGAACGACATCAAGAGCCACGCGCTGACCGTCGGCTTCAACAGCGTGCTGTCGCCCTCGCTCGTCAACCAATTCCGCTTCGGCTACTCGCGCGCCAACGCCGACGCGGTGCAGGAGCCTTTCGGTCAGGGGTCGTCGAGCGAGTACATCCCCGGCGTCCCCGACAGCGACGTGGTGCAGGGCGGATTGCCGGGCGTGCTCATCTCCGGCTTCAGCCCGCGCTTAGGGTCGCCCGACTTTTTGCCGAAGTTTCAGCGCTCGCAGCAGTATCAATTCACGGACACCTTAGCGTGGACGCGCGGCGTGCATACGATCCGCTTCGGCGCGGACATCATGGCTCCGCTGAAACTTGATTACTTGGACGTGCCGAACACGCGCGGTCGTGCCAGTTTCGATGGCGTTTACACACAGTTCGCCGGCGGACTCACGGGGACGGGCGCACCACTCGCCGACTTCCTCGTCGGCACGGCGCGGGTCGCGGCGCTCTCGAATCTTTTAGTCGTCAACCAGCGCCGCCACATGTATTCCTTCTTCGCGCAGGACGATTGGAAGGTGACGCCGAAGCTGACGGTGAATCTCGGTCTGCGTTACGACTTCGGCTCGCCGGCTTACGAAGAGCAGAACCACGTCGCCAACTTCGACGCGGTCGCCGCGCGCGCGGTGACGACACCGGCGCAAGCCTTAGCGTCGCTACGCATCGCGTCGGACGGCAGCCTTGAAGACCGCACGCTCGTGCGCCCCGACCGCACCAACTTCGCGCCGCGCGTCGGCTTCGCGTATTCGTTCACCGACAAGTGGGTGGTGCGCGGCGGCTACGGCATTTACTACAATCTCGTTGACCGCATCGGCTCCGAGGATCAACTCTCGCTCAACCCGCCGTTCCTAACGAACTTCAACTTCACGAGCGACACCATCACGCCCGCGCTCACTTTCGGGACGGGCTTCCCGGCGACCACGCTCGACCCGACGAGACTTGATCTCCAGCGCATCCAGCTTCGCGCCGCGAACCCCGACGCCAGCACGCCCTACATTCAACAGGGCAGCATCAGTCTTCAGCATCAACTCGGTCGTGACTGGATTGCGGAAGTGGCCTACGTCGCCACGAAGGGCACGCACCTGATGACGTTGCGCGACTTGAACCAGCCGCTACCGGGGCAGACCTCGCTCGCGCGCAACGTCCGTTTCCCTTACCCGTCGTTCGGCCTCATTGAGTACCGCGACGACAACGGCATCTCGAACTATCATTCGATGGAGGCGACGCTCGACCGGCGCTTCAGCCGAGGATTCACGACGCGCGCGGTTTACACTTACTCCAAGTCACTCGACAACTCGTTCGAGCATTTAACCGGCGGCGGCTCGAACTCGTTTCCGCAGGACGCGCGCAACTACGACGCTTGGCATGGCCCGTCGGATTTCGACGTGCGCCACCGCTTCGTCATCAACGGAATTTGGGAACTTCCCTTCGGGCGCGGGCGCGCGTACTTCCAAGAAGGAGTAGGCGCGGCGCTCCTCGGCGGCTGGGAGTTGAGCGGGTCGTTCAACGCGCGCACGGGGCGACCGTTCACCGTCACGCAATCCGGCGACCCGCTCGCGCTCGGCAGCCTTTCGACGACGCTCCCTGATGTCATCGGCGACCCGGAGATTGACGACCAAACCGTTGATCGCTGGTTCAATCCTACCGCCTTCCGATTACTGACGGCGACCACCAATCGCTTCGGTACGCTCGGACGCAATACCTTACGCGGCCCGAATTTCGCGGCGCTCGATGTGAGCATTCACCGCCGCTTCGGACTCGGTGCCGAAACTCGCTACCTGGATTTTCGCTGGGAAGTTTTCAACGCGCTCAACCGCGCCAACTTCGGCCTGCCGAACCGCAACATCGCCGCCTCGAACGTCGGCACGATCACGACCTTGACCGGCGACCCGCGCGTGATGCAGTTCGCGCTTCGTTTGAATTTTTAGGTAGTGCTTAAATACCACTGTGGCCTCACGCGACGCCGGTGATCATCCGAGATACCGGCGTCGCGTCCGTCTTCCCCTGCCTAGTAAATCCCCGCCGGTTAAGTTAAATTATCTGCGCACTTCCCGCGACTTTCTGAGTGTTTAGCTTCTCCGCCAGAAGTGCCATTAACAAACAATCAGTTCACCGCTTTACCGGAGCGTGCGAGTTAAAGCATGCGCTCCGGCGCGCGCATTCAATCATTATTGACGGAGAATCCATGTCAGAAACATCGCCCGCCCCACCGTCTGAATTGACCCGCCGACATTTCCTGAAAAGCATGGCGGGCGGCTTCGTTGCGACGATAGCCGCGCCTCAATTGCTTCTGGCAAATCATCCGCAAGTTTCCGCCCGTAAGTCTCTGATTGTCGGCGCGGGGCGACACCGCTACGAATGGATTTCCGATTGGGCGAAGTTACCCGCCGGAATGCAGTTGGGCAGTTGTCACGGCGGCATCGTCATTGACTCACAGAACCGCGTCCTGCTGAACACCGAAACAGAAAACGCCGTGATGATCTTTGACGCCGACGGCAAATTCGTCAAAGCGTGGGGCAAGGAGTTTAAGGGCGGCACGCACGGCATGATGATCAGGAAAGAAGGCAAGTCGGAATTCATCTATCTCACGCACACCGCCCGCCACGAATTGATTAAGGTGACGACCGACGGAGAATTGGTGTGGACGCGCGGCTACCCAGAGCAGCCCGGCCTCTACAAAGAGGCGAGCGAGTACAAACCGACGGCGGTTGCCTTCGCGCCGAACGGCGACATCTACGTGACCGACGGCTACGGAAAATTCTTCATCCATCAATACAACGCGAAAGGCAACTACGTGAAGTCGTGGGGCGGTAAGGGCGCTGAGCCGGGCAAACTCAATAACCCGCACGGCATCTGGGTTGATTCGCGCCGCAAGACTCCCGTCGTCGTCGTCGCGGATCGCGGCAACAAGCGATTGCAGACCTTCACGCTCGACGGAGAGCACGTCGGCTTCGTCACCGAAGACATGCGCCTGCCGAGCAACATGGATCAGCGCGACGACGATCTCGTCGTCGCCGACCTCGCCGGCAAGGTAACGATTCTCGACAAGAACAATAAGGTCATTACGCACATCGGCGACAACACCGACCCGAAGATGAGGGCGACAAATAAGATTCCGCCTGAGCAGTGGACGCCGGGCGTCTTCATCTCGCCGCACTGTCCGCGCTGGGATAAGAAGGGTAATCTGTACGTCCACGAATGGCTCACGTCAGGGCGAGTGACGAAGCTGAAACGGGTCTGAAGTTTTGAGAAAAGTTGAAGAGGAAATTTCTCGCCGTGCGCCTTTCGCTCTGAGGAAAGAACGATGTTCAAGCTGAAATTGCTAGTCTGCTGCCTCTGGGTTGTTGCGCCGCTACTCTACTTTTCGGGCGGCTACCTTCCGGCAATCGAAACAAGCGTTCGCGCGGCGGGCGGAATGATGCGCGCGCCGGCAGTTGGCGCGAACATCACGGCGCAGGGTCAGAAGATTGACTTCAAACGCGATGTCGAGCCGATCCTGAAAGCCTCGTGTTACTCGTGTCACGCGGGCGAGGGCGCGCAGGGAGAGTTGCGCCTCGACTCGAAAGCGATGGCACTCAAAGGCGGCGTCTCCGGCGCGGCCATCATCCCCGGCGACAGCAAAGGGAGCCTGCTCGTGAAGTTGGTGCGCGGCGAAGACCCCACGCGGCGGATGCCGCCCGGCAAGCCGCTCCCGAAAGAACGCGTTGACACGCTCGCCCGGTGGATAGATGAAGGAGCGCACTGGGCCGAGAGTGCGATGGCGGAGCCAAAGGATGCTGTTACGCAGTCGGCGGGAAGAGA
>JBPCPQ010000328.1:0-2814 GCA_050999015.1 Pyrinomonadaceae bacterium
GAAGATATCCGCGGTCTGGGGGTCGGAGTTCGGGAGCAAAAAAAAGGTTTTTCTTTTTCCCCCCCGCGCTCCACCCCCAAGACTCCAGACTTCGCTTATGAAACTAAAGATCGCCCTTTGCGTCGCGCTGGCCGTGCTGCTACAGGCGACATTGCGCGGGATTTGGAACCCCTTCGGGCACATTGATTTGCCGCTTGTCGTGGTGGTTTATTTTGCGCTCCGCCGCGACCCAGTGCAGGCCGTCATCATCGGCACGGCGGCGGGACTCGCAACGGACGCGCTGAGCGTCGGGCTGCTCGGCGCTAACGGCTTCTCGAAGACCCTCACGGCCTACGTCATCGCCGCCGTCGTCACGCGCGTCATGCTCGACAACCCTCTGTTGAGAATTCCCGTCATAGCAGGTGCGGCGGCGGTTGACGAGCTTATCTATGTTTTCCTCCACCGATTGTTCGCCCAGACCTTGCCTTCTCCGTTCGCCGAAACGACCGCCTACAAAGTCATCTGGACGACCGTCGCGGGCACAATTCTATGTTACGCCCTCGACCGATTTTTCAGCGACACGGCGAAACAGCGTCGCCAGTTCGCCTTCCGGCGGCGCATCGCGCGGCGCGGCGTCAGCAGCAGAAGATACTAAATCAGAGGTCAGAGGTCAGTAAGAAATACCCGCCAGCGCTCTGACATCTAGCATCCGGCATCTAACATCTGCCTTATGAAATTTGAAGACGATTCGCAAAATCTACGCCTGCGCCTGAACGTGATTCAGGGGCTTGTGTTCGTACTGTTAGCAGTGCTGGGAGTGAGGCTCTACTTCCTCCAAGTCGTCAACGGCGGGCGCTACGCCGAGATTGCCGAGAACCAGCGCGTCAGGCTGCTGCCGATTGCCGCGCCGCGCGGCGCGATCTTCGACCGCCACGGCAAGCTCCTCGTGGATTCGCGCTCAATCTACAACATTATCCTGTCGCGTGAGGACATGCGCGGCAAAGACTTCAACACGCTCATCGAGCCGCTCTCCGCCGGACTCGGCCTCGATCCCGATTTACTGCGCGAGCGTTTTGATGAGGTCAAGTCGCAGCCCGCCTTCGAGTACATCAAGGTCAAAGAGAACGCCGGGCACCCCGATACCGCGTGGGTCACGGCCCATGAACTGGAGTTTCCCGAACTGCGCATTGAGGAGCAGCCCCAGCGTCGCTACCCAGAGGACGGCGTGCTGGCGCACGTGCTCGGCTACGTCGGCGAGATCAGCCCGGAGCAGTTGAAGTTGCCGAAGTTTAAAGACAACAAAGAAAAGCCGTACAGACCGGGCGACATCGTCGGGAAGGCGGGGCTTGAGTCAACTTACGACCACTTCCTGCGCGGGCGCGACGGCTACCGCAAGGTCGAGGTTGACAGTCGCGGGCGCATCCAGCGCGAGCTTGAAATCGTGCAGCCGCAACCGGGGCAAGACCTCGTGACGACGATTGACTTCGATTTGCAGATGGCCGCCGAGGACAAGCTGCGCAACTCGCCGTCGAAGCGCGGCGTGATCGTCGCGGTTGACCCGAATAACGGCGAAGTGCTGACCATGGCTTCGTACCCGTCGTTCGACCCGAACCTCTTTTCGCAGCGCATCTCGACGCCGGAAGGCCGCGCTGAGGCGCGCGCCCTTTTGATGGACAAGCGGACGCCTCTGACCAACCGCGCGATCAAAGGCCGCTACCCACCTGGCTCGACGTGGAAAATCCCGATGGCGATGGCCGGACTCGAACAGGGCGCGATGACGATCAAGGACTCGGACTTCGCGTGCGGCGGCGGCATCACCATCGGCAACAAGTTCACGCGCTGCATGGGCAGCCACGGCTCGCCGCCGCTCCGCTACGCGATCCAAGTTTCCTGCGACGGCTACTTCTACCGCCTCGGCCTGAAGATGGAACTTGACGGCATTATGAAGATGGTTGACGACTTCGACCTCAACAAACGCACCGGCATTGATTTGCCCAGCGAGTTGCGGAGTTGGACGCCGTCGCGCGAGTTCAAAGCGCGCTTCAATCCACGCGACCCCGAATGGCGCGATATTGATACGGTCTACGCTTCGTTCGGGCAGGTACATGAATTCGTGACGCCGATTGCGATGCTACGCGCCGTGGCCGGAATCGCCGTCGGCGGCAAGCTCTACGTGCCGCACCTCTTAAAAGAAGCGAAGGCCGTCAGCGCCGTCGGCCCGTTCGACTCGATCCCGTCGCATGCATTCGACCGCCCCGACCCGAAGATCGTGCCGCTCAACCCGGAGAATCATAAGCTCGTGATGGACGGGATGTACGATGTGGTTCACGTGCCGGGCGGAACGGGCTACCGCATCCGGCTCGAAGGCTTCGACATCGCCGGCAAGACCGGCACGGCGCAGGTCGTCAGTCTCGGCAAAGACACCGGTGAAAATAAAGATCATGCGTGGTTCGTCTCGTTCGCGCCCGCCTACAAGCCGGAGATCGCCGCCATCGCGCTAATCGAAAACGTCGGCTTCGGCGGCACCCACGCGGCCCCGGCGGTGCGCGCCGTCTATGACGCTTTCTACACCAAGACGCGTGGCACGCCGCCCCCGTCGCTCATCGCACAAAAATAGTCGAGAGTCTGGAGTCTGAAGTCTGGAGTCCAAATTCAGACTTTGACTCACGACTCCAGACTTCAGACTCCAGACTTTGAACTTATGTCTGCAATCATCGAAAACCGACGCCTGCGCGACCTCGACTGGTTCCTGATGCTCCTCGCGGTCGGCATCGCCCTGTTCGGCGCGTGGCAGATTCACAACGCGCAACCGGAAGCGAATTATTGGAAGAAGCA
>JBPCPQ010000126.1:0-2510 GCA_050999015.1 Pyrinomonadaceae bacterium
TTTCAACGCACACTGACACCGTGCCGCCGCACATCGCGTCGAGCGAAGACGACGAATACATATTCGGGCGCGGCGCGTGTGACGCGAAAGGCATCATTGCCGCGCAAATCTTCGCCGCCGAACAATTGCGCGCCGGCGGCATGAATGATGTCGGTCTGCTCTTCGTCGTGGACGAAGAATTAAGCAGCACCGGCGCGCGCGCCGCCAATTGTCATCCGCGCGCCGCGTCCGTGCGCTATCTCATCAACGGCGAGCCGACAAACAATCAACTCGGCGTCGGCTCGAAGGGGACGCTCCGAGTTTTATTGAAAACCGAAGGCCGCGCCGCGCATTCGGCCTACCCGGAAGCGGGCGACTCGGCGATTGAGAAACTCCTCGACGTGCTTGCCGACGTTCGCGCGGCGGCGTGGCCGATTGACGACTTCTTCGGGGAAACGACGTGCAATCTCGGAACAATCGCGGGCGGCACACGACCGAATGTAATCGCGGCGGAGGCATGCGCCGAAATATTGTTCCGATTAACGACCGACGCCGAAAGGGTCAAGTCAATTCTCGAACGTGTTATTGCCGACCGCGCCTTCGTTCAATACATTTCCATGACTCCGCCAATGCGGATGGGGGCAGTCGAAGGTTTTGCGAGCGGCATCGTGCGCTTCACGACCGACGTTCCGCACCTTCGCAACTGGGGCACGCCGCTGCTCATCGGCCCCGGATCAATCCTCGACGCCCACACGTTGCACGAGCGTGTGGCGAAGACAGAGTTGATGGAAGCCGTCAATCTTTATGTCGCATTGGCCGAAACCCTCGCCAAGCAAGATGTCGAAACAACCATGAGCGAGACATTGTCAGAGGTATCGAGATGAAGCTGGCTTTGTTCGGTTACGGCGTGATGAATCAACTCATCGCGGCGCGCGCCCTCGCCGCCGGCCATCAGATAATCCATACCTTTACGTCAAGCGATGCGGAGGGCGACGTGCAAGAAATCGCCGATGCATTGCGCGGCGCGGATGTGGCGATTGATTTCTCAGTCGGCTCAGGAGTTCTGTCTCACGCCGAAGCGTGTACGCTCCCCGGTGTTCCGCTCGTCGTCGGAACGACCGGCTGGCAAGCGGATAAGGATGCGGTTCATCAAATCATTGAGCAAGAAAAGAGCGCGCTGATTTATGGGGCCAACTTTTCCATTGGCGTCAATCTCTTTTATCGGATCGTCGCGTCCGCCGCCGAGTTGATGCAGGGCGCTTCTGATTACGCGCCGTTTCTCGAAGAAGCGCATCACGCGCGGAAGAAAGACGCGCCGTCAGGAACGGCATTAAAACTTCAAGATATTCTGCGCGCCAGCCTCGAACGAGATATTCCCGTTTCGTGTACGCGCGCCGGGCACATCCCCGGCACGCATCGTGTCGGCTTCGATTCGCCCGCCGACCAGATCACGCTGACGCACATCGCGCGCAACCGTGAAGGCTTCGCCGCCGGTGCTCTGCTCGCGGCAAATTGGATTCAGGGGCGCGACGGCGTGTATGAATTTTCAGAATGCATGGACGACATACTTCGGAGTTCGCTTAACGCCTGAACACCTTAAACAGACTGACGGAGGTGGCATGTTATGAAAAGTAATGCTGACTGGCTGCGCGGCTGTGCGACGGCGCTTGTCACGCCGTTTAAGAAAGACGGCGCGATTGACGAGGAGCGTCTCCGCGCTTTGATTGGGTATCAAATTGCGGGCGGCGTGCGATTGCTGGTGCCGTGCGGCACGACCGGCGAGAGCGCGACGATGAGCGAAGAGGAAGATCAGCACGTTATCAAGCTGACGATTGAGGCGGCGCGTGGCAGGGCGCGCGTCATCGCCGGCACTGGTAGTAACTCGACCGCCGCCGCCATCGAGTATTCGCGCGCCGCCCGCGCGCTCGGCGTGGACGCGGTGCTCGTCGTCGCGCCCTACTACAACAAGCCGACACAGGACGGCATGTACACACACTTCCGCCACGTCGCCGAAGCGGTCAACGATCTGCCCGTTGTGATTTACAACGTCCCGGGTCGCACTTCTTCAAACATCGCCGCCACGACGGCGCTCAGGTTGGCGCACGATGTTGGAAACATTGTCGCCATTAAAGAGGCGTCAGGTGATTTAGGGCAGATTATGGGCATCCTGCGCGAACGACCAGTTGGCTTCCGCGTGCTCTCCGGCGACGACTCTCTGACTCTCGCACTGGTCGCGCTAGGTGCGGACGGCCTCATCTCTGTCGCCTCTAATGAGGCACCCGCGTTGATGTCGCAGATGGTCACGCTCGCGCTCGCCGGCGAGTGGGCGGAAGCTCAAAAACTTCATTACCGTTTGCTGCCTTTGATGGAAGCGAATTTCATCGAGTCGAGTCCGGGGCCGGTCAAGGCCGCGCTCTCGATGATGAATTTGATTGAAGAGAATTTGCGACTCCCGCTCGTGCCTGTGGGGGAGAAAACGCGCGCTCGTCTGCGCGAAGTCTTAAGTGAAATCGGTCTGCTTGAGGAATCAA
>JBPCPQ010000078.1:0-5713 GCA_050999015.1 Pyrinomonadaceae bacterium
ACCGGGGGCAGCGACGGCACCTCCAACACAATCTTCTACGGCGAGAAGTCGCTCTTGGAGCGCTTCAACGCCGGTGACTTCCGGGGACGTCTGAGCCGCGAGGAGGTCATGGAGGCGGGCGCGGTGACGTCCCGCGTGATGTTCGGCGGAACGGGCATCGTCTCCAGCACGCCGAGCGGCGACAACGAGCCTGAAGAGGAGAGCGAACCGGATGATGAAGCGGCGACGGGCGCAGTTCCCTTACAATCAGGCGCGACAACACAACTGACAGGCGGAGCGCCGTCGAATGCGGGCGCTTATAGCTACTCGACGTGCGTCAAGTTTCTCATCGAGACAATTGATTCGAGCGTCGGCATCCCGAACGGCCCGAACGCCGGCGGGACTGAGGACTATTACCAGAATGCGAACGACGGGAGGGACGTGATCGCGCGCGGGGTGGTCGTGAAAGTCCGGCACGGCGATTGGGTGCAGACTTTCAATGCCGACCCGACAACCGGTTGCTTCCTCTGGTCGCACGACGCGACGAGCGGCTTCGATATGCGCGTCTACGGCAAGTCCTACGATGATGCCGGTAACTACGTGCGGATTCACGATGACCCGACCGACTTCTCCGACTACCCCGGTGACACTTACTCGCACCTCTTCACGGACGTCGACCCGACGGCGGGCGCAATCACCACTCTCAACGCCGGTAATTACGACTCGAAGTGGACGGCGATGGCGGTGCTCGCCTTCGGGCTTTACCGCTATCACGGCGGCCTCAGCGGAAAGGCGTTTCACGCCGGCATTGACAACACTCAATCCGGCGGCTCGTCAGCCCACTTCGGCTCCTCAAACTCCTCTATCACCAGTGGCCGCCATTACCTCCGGCTCGGCAACGACGATGACGACGGCACGCCGCAGACGAGGTACAAGTTCATCGTGGCCCACGAACTCGGGCACGCTATCGCGGCACTCTACTACGGTAGCCACGATGATGCCGTCAACGGCGGGGAGCCGAGTGTGAGCCTGAGTCATGATGTTGATCCGAACAGTTGCGGCACAGGCGGCACCACTTATTCGATCAGCTCGAAGGAATGGAACTCCGTCGGCTTCCGTGAAGGGTTCGCTCACTTCATCGCCGCCAAAATCTTCAACACCAAAGACTCAGAGGGAACATTCATTTGGTTCGCAAACGCACACGATCTGGAACGCTACAACTTCGGCGCCAGCAACAACGCCGGCGGCAGATTGGAGAACCAGTGTTGCATTGCTGGCGTTGTTGACTGCATGCAGTCGTGGGCCGGCGCGGGGACGAACGAGGATTGGTTGCGTTTCTTCTGGGACTTCTACACCAACACATCCAACTCGTGCTCGGCCCAGCCCTCGAAGACGGACATGCTCAGGCTTTACCGGCAGGTCAGGCTCAATGGCGGGCTGAACACCAGTAACTATTTCGTGAAGATGCAGGCTGCGGCTGCGGATGAAGACCTAGAGGACGATATGCCTGAATGCCTCCGCACCACTCGCTTCGACTTCTACGCCGCCCATAACGGCATTGACCACTAATAAGATCGGCTGAAGCAGAAAGCGCGGAATCCGACGCTGTTTTGTGATTCGGTAAAAACTTTGGGGTGTAAGTAAGATAAGCGCTGAGAGTGCCGCCCGCGAGGCGACACTCTCAGCGCTTATCTTAAAAATTCTTTTTCCCGGGGATAAATTGGATAGCGCCGGGCGACGCCCCGAGGGTGACGAACGAAAATTTTCAACTACACATCAATTCCTCATTGCCGCAAGGTTATGTGCTCGCTTCAACTGCTCGCGCACGGCGTCGGCATCAGGAGCGTTCGGGGAGAAGGTGAGATAAGTTTTAAGATCGGCGACGGCCTCGGCGTAGCGTCCGAGTTGCGCAAGCAGTGCCCCACGGTCGCGCCGTTCGTCGAAGGCCTGTGGTGCGAGAAGCAGGATGCGCTCGATGACAGCGAGCGCGCGGCGGTGGAGATGCGCCGGCACATAAATTCCTTTTAGATTTCTGAGTAGACGGATAATGATCTCGCGCGGAGTCGCCGGTCGCAAATGTTCGGCGGTGAGCCGCACCTGTCCCCCGTACATATTATCAAGCCACTCCTGACAGTCTTCTTCGTCAACGATGGTGCGATTGAAGGGATCAACCAGCAAGCCTTCACTGAATCCTTCGGCGACGCGCACAAGGAAGTGGCCGGGAAAGCCGATGCCCACCGCGTTCAGGCCGGCCCGTCGCGCGACGTCGCGGTAAACAATGGAAAGTGTAATCGGGATGCCCGTGCGCCGCTCCAACACTCGGTTAAGGAAACTGTTGCGCGGATCGTGATAATTCTGTTGATTGCCAGCGAATCCCAATTCTTCAAACATGAATGAATTGAAAGCAGCAATTCTGGCCGCCCCTCTTTCATCACGGAGTCGTGTTTGCGCTTCCCCGCCCCACTCGTCAAGTAGCGCGAGGCAGCGCGCCACGTCACAGCGCGAATCGTCCTCGGCGGCGACCAGCAGCGCGACCTCTGCCACATTGAATTCACGATCCGGCCTCAACGCCAGTCGCGCGAAGCGCCCGCGCGAATCCGCCGCCGCAAGTTTGTCGAATGGAGTCATTTGCGTTGAGGGCAGAGGGGTGAGGGATGAAGAGAAAGCTTCGGTCTTGCTGTTCCTCTGCTTTCATCCCTCCGCCCTCCGCCCTCATCCCCATCTTTTATTAAATACGTGGTGGACGGCATCGAGTGTCCAGTCGGCGAGGCTTTGGGTGACGACATCAGCACCGGCGGCGCGGAGCGCGCTTTCTCTGACCGTGTTGACGACGCCAAGTGTCCGCATCCCGGCGCTGCGTCCCGCTTGAATGCCGGGCGGCGAGTCTTCAATGACGAGGCATTCCGACGGTTGAAACGGCGGCGCATGGGCGGAGTTGCGCTTCTCGTTCAAAAGCTCCAGCGCGCGTTTATAGCACCCCGGGTCGGGCTTACACGCCTGCACGTCTTCGGCACTCACGACGACATCGAAAAACTTGTCGAGCGCCGCGCGCTGAAGTACGTAATCAATCTGATCGCGCCGCGCCATGCTGACGACACCGAGCGGATAAACCCGCGCGAGCGATTTAATAAACGTCACGACGCCCGGAAACAGCGGCAACTCGCCATCAATCATCGCGCGGTGCAATTCAGATTCACGCTCGATGACGGCACGCAACGTCTCGTCGCTCAAGTCTCGTCCCGCGCGCCCGAACGCCGCCCGCACAAACGTCACGTCGTCCATTCCGAGCGAGTCGTAGTATTCGCTGTCTGATATGGAGATGCCTTCGGCGGCGAGGGCGTCTTGATAAGCTTTCTTGTGCAGCGGTTCGTCGTCAATCACGACGCCGTTAAAGTCGAATAGAATTGCTTGGATCATTCGCGAAAGAGTCTGGAGTCTGAAGTCTGGAGTCTGAAGTCAAAAGCTGAAAACAAGATACGACGCTCGCCGTATAAAGTCCAAAACTGAAGCCGCACACTCAGGCTCCAAACTTCTTGACTCTCGACTCCAGACTTCAGACTTCAGACTTTTTAGTGAGGAGCGCCTTTTGTTCGTCGAAGAGAACGGGCAGGCGCTCACTCTCTAACACGTCGAGGCGGCGCAGGACTTCGGTGATAGACAACTCGTTCTTCAGATTAACCTGATAATCGAGGTCGGCGCGCAGACGATCCTTCTCCGCTTGCCGGTTCTGCGACATCATAATAATCGGTGCCTGCATTGCGGCGACGACGCCGAGCACGACGCCGAGGAACTCGAATGGATACACGTCGAAGCGCCCACCGTCATGTGGCAACCACGCATTAAGCGCCATCCAAACGAGGAGGAGCACGGCAATCGCGCTGATAAACTTCCAGCTTCCGCCGAACTCCGCCAGCATATCGGCCAGTCGGTCGGCGGGTGTCGAGCGCGCCGCGTCTTCGTCGTTGACGTTGCGCGACACGCGCCGCCGCAGCAACTCGTCGGTGTGGCGCAGGCGGTCGGTGACCGCGCCCAGCATGTCGAGCGCAACATCGGCGTTACCGCGCACGAATCTTAAAAAATCCTCGCGCGGCAGGACGGCGAGGCGCGCGTCCTCCGTGACGGTTGCACTCGCCGAGCGCGGCTTGCCGTCGAGCAGCGACATCTCGCCGAAGAAATCTCCGCCCGCGAGTTCGGCGAGCGTCAGATTTTGGCCGGCGGCGTCCGCGACGTGAATCCGCACGCGCCCCCGCTCGATTAGATACATCGCATCGCCCGCCTCGCCCGCACGAAATAGAAGCGCGCCCGCCGCCGCTTCGCGTGGCCGCAACAGACCGCGCAACGCGCTTGCGTCCTCATCATCCAGCGACGCGAACAGCGGCACACTCCGCAACGCCTCAAGCGTCATCAATGTGGGGGAAGTGGTTTGCATCAATAATTACCTCAAGGTAAGGGATGAGGGCGGAGGGCGGAGGGATGAATAAAAGCGAATGAAGGCTTTGCCGTTTCTTTCATCCCTCATCCCTCCGCCCTCATCCCTTCGATTCGTCCGTCTTTCATATGAATGGTGCGGTCGGAAAAGCGTGTGGCGAGGTCGCTGTCGTGCGTGACCATCAGGACGGTCAGGTTGTCGCGCCTGACCATTTCGCGCAGCAGCGAAAGAAGTTCGTGGGCACGGGTCGAGTCGAGATTGCCGGTCGGCTCATCGGCGAGCAGCACGCGCGGGCGGTTGGCGAGAGCGCGGGCGATGGCGACGCGCTGTTGTTCACCACCCGAAAGCTCCGCCGGACGGTGCTCCGCGCGCTCGCCCAACCCGACGCCCGCCAACAACTCGCGGGCGCGTTCCGTTCGTTCACGCCCGCGCGCGCCACCAAAAGCGAGTGCGAGAGCGACGTTTTCTTCGGCGGTCATCGTCGTGATGAGGTTGAAGTTTTGAAAGATCATCCCGACCGAGTGGCGACGGTAGCGCGCCATCTCACGTTTGGAAAACGGCGCGAGCGAACGCCCGTTGAAAACCACTTCGCCGCCCGTCGGCGTGTCGAGGCCGCCGAAGAGATTCAGCAGCGTAGACTTCCCCGACCCCGACGTGCCCTGCAACGAAACGAACTCCCCCTCGCCGATGGTAAGCGACACGCCATCGAGCGCCGCAACTTCGGCGCTCCCCATCCGATATATTTTCGAGACTTCGCGCGTTTCAATCAGCGGTGACATTGTGCTCACTCCCCCGCCCTGATTCCCATGCCGCCGGCTTCCGTCAGCTACAACGCCGCTCGTCGCTCCCGCTCAGAGGACGCCCCCACCGGCGGCGGGCGAGTTTGACCTGATGACGAACCGCTTTAAGGAGGGTGACTTCTTCGGCTGCTTCGCCTTACTGTTCATGTAGTTCGCGTTTAACCCACCTTCTAACAGCAGCAACGCCGCGATGCGGCGCGCGATGCGTGTCACCTCGCGTGCTTCGTCAGCCGTCAGCGGACGGTCGAGTATTTCGAATTCGCGGTACGAGAGCCACTTCTTGATGACTTGATAGCCGCCGATGGTGTATTCCCAAACGCGCACGGGGATGTTCGACCAGAAGGCGACATCATTGAGATACACGTCGAGGGTTTGTTTGCCGAGATCATCTTTGAGGGCGTCTGCGTGATGGTGCGGCGGGACGGAGGCAAAGGCGGCGCGTTCGGTTTCGGAGTAATCGCGCAAAGCAGTTTTACCTTTGCCCGGCATCGTCACGCCGCCTTTG